>JAGVCD010000371.1 GCA_020059425.1 Chamaesiphon sp.
ACCCGCCAACCTCGCCGGCAAGACGCAAGCTGAGATTATCCAACTGGCTAGCGACTACCTCCAAGTTCGCGAGACTGCCGCTAAGCAGATGCCCACACTAATTACAATCCTTGACCACCTCGCCGATCCTTCCAGCGTACAAGAGGCTACAGACTGGTTTACCGCTAAATCTTGGCTGCATTCCAATGGCTACAGCCTGAAAATGAACCCACGACAAAAGCGGCACTTCTACCGCGCGATCGCTGATTGCCACCGTTTCCTCACCATTGCTCAACCACAGAAGCACTCTGGCATCAACTATTACAACAACCTCCACCACATTCTGTTCGCAGCCTGTGCTGACAACACAGTCAAGCTGGTACGTCCCACTATCCCTTTTGTCTAACCCCCTATCCCGCACCCCAACTACCCACCGCCCCCACACCGGGGCTTTTTGTTGCCTAAAGCCCCCTGCCAATGTACAAGCGATCTTACCTGCTGAGCTTGACATCCTACGTCCGGGTCGCAGACAATAGGAGTATCATCCAAATCGGTTGTACAAAAGACTTTTGAGGTTCTGGTTATGGTTTCCGAAGTTTCCCTACAAAACTTAATCCCAATGCCCTCCCGATGGGGTGTAGCCACAAAGGCGATCCGAGTGCCACTGGAGTTTTTGGAGGATATTTACGCTTTAGTTGAGGAAAAAGTGGCTCAACTAAAAGAAGCTTGTGCAAGTGCCGTTCAGGCTGAGGTAGTGCAAGAGGTAGTGCAAGAGCTAGGGCAAGTTGAGCCAGTGCCAAATGAAGTGGATTTATTGGCGATTCACGAGCAAGAAAAGCAATCAAAAACTCGCCAGCAAGCTAAACTCGAACGCCGGAAAGCAGCAGCCAAAAAAAATGCTGCTGTAACCTTCACCGACGTAAGAATAGAAACAAACGACGAAATAATTGAAGATGCTAAATATCGATATTCTTTGAAATTAGCCACAGACAAGCATCAGGAAATGGTAGAGTTTCTCGCTAAGATTGAGAAAGAATCCGGCAAAGAAAAAAGAAACAGCTACATCCAGCAGCTTATGTATTTCCCGTGGCTTTCCCATTTAAGTGATGGCTTGGATTGGCAGTGGCATACGTGCGACGGAATCCCGCTCAAAGAAGAGTGTGAGAAGTATTTTGACAACTGGATTCTCACCACAGAATTCATGCAAGATGAGATGGATTTTGTGAATTTAATCACCGAATTGCTTCAGACTTACAATGAGGCTTCATTGGCAATTGATGCTTATATCCTTGACTGGAAAGGCACTGATAAAGAGTTAATTAAGCAATTAGATAGATTCAGAAAGCAATACTATTAAACCGCCTTGTGGCGGTCGTTTGGTGTCGCAAATATACTTTACCTTGTTACAAAAGGATTTAACCCTTTATTGTGTTTGGCTAGTAATTCTCGATTTTCTTTAATCCAAGTATTGGCTTTGTTATTGCCAATTTTGCAAAGCTTTGCCACTACCGTTTGCCCAACATATACTCGCCGATTGCCTACATTTTGCTCCATAAATTGAAGCATTGTTTGAGTAATGCGATCGCCCTCTTCAACTGGCTTGCTTTCCATAATCCGCTGCACTTGGGCCTCTATTTTTTCAACCGAGGGAATGCCCTCTGGCGTGCGGTGAAATAGGGGAATCTCATCAGCCCCTAAAGTAATTATTTTGGTTAGCCCCGATCGATTGGATTTATCCCAAATATAGATCCAGGTTGGGCATTGGTCGGTTGCCCAAGTACCATTTTTACCCTTGCGGTAACAATACCGGGGAACGCTGATAGCAAGTGTGGGCGGGTGCGCTTTGAGGAAGTCGCGGCGATCGTCGCACCCCTCAATCCAGTTTTGTCGCAGTATCATGACAATCCCCTTTTTAGCATGGGAATAGGCATTTTTGACTATGGGTGCGCTCATATCGGCGTAAGGCGGATTAGTGACAATCCAATTAGCGGGCGGTAGCTGCTGCCAACTTTCCGGCAGTCTCGCATCACTGTGGTGATCCGCTGGTTTAGCGGGGTCAATGTCGTTTGTCCAGATTTTGAAGTTAGCCATTTGGAGGATTGACGCGATCGCCCCGTGACCGACACAGCACTCTCCGATCGTTCCCGACAGCGGTACGTTAGCTAGAGTGAGCAAGGTTAGCCACGGTGGAGTTTCGTAAAAATCGAACTCGTGGCGAGACGCGATTTGTGGTATAATCGCATCAATATTTTTTGAGGGCGCGGTTGCGTCCACATTTTCGATTGGGCATTCTTTTTCCAATTTTGCACGCACCTCTTCATGACGCCCGCTGATATCAGCGGTAATTGCGGGGCTGCTGTCAATTTTTACTAACTTAATTGCAGTCGCAACAACAGGGACAAATTTGTGATCGACAACCTCAAGAAATGGCGGCATCTCCCACTGCCAAAGCCCCTGCATCCCTCTCGCGGCTACAGGCTCGATTGTCCGCACATTTTCCAATCTCCAAGCCCAACGCCCAACCGACCAATCGCCACACATCCGCTCTGTGTCGGATTGAGCTGCAATAAATGCTGCATCCATCTGCACGCAATCCGCCAAATCCGCGATCGCAACTATTGCACCGCGCGGCACTTTAGATGCAGGGATGCCAAGTAATTTGAGCAAACGCGGATCTTCCTCAATTTTTTTAGCAGCGTGAATTGCGATCGGGCCTCTGTATTTTGTAGGCCACGATCTAGTTTCAAAACATTTATGCCCGCTGGCTATTAGTGAAGCCCAAGGCTGATGCAGGCTAATTGCTGTAATTTGCTGCTGATTCTCAATTGCTGACTTTTGGCTAGCTGGCAACTCATCCACTCTGGCCACCAACCTATTTAATCCCTGCGACCATCCTGACCAATGTTTGCCACCATCATTTTTGAGGAAATAATCGTAGCCGACTCCATTCTCAGGCTCTCTGAGATCAGCGACAATCGCGGGTAGATCGCACCACAGAACCCGATCGCCAATTTCAAAAACAGGGACTTGCTCTGCGACTACTTCTTCCTTTTCCCACTTTTCAACTACTGCCTCAACCTCTCTTAAATCCGCCACAAAATCAGATTTAGACTTAACTGCATACCGCGAATAATTAAGCGCGGGAATGTTGCCTACACTCAATTTATGCCCTAATATTTCGCTGCGGTACAACAACGAATACTTAGAATCATTTTTGTATTTTGACTCGACAATTGTCACCCATGCAGCGCGTAAGTCGCTGCAAGTAGGTACGTTTTTTTCGACTGGAATCCACGCCAAAATGGGTGCAATTCCTAACCGATTGATTTGGATTCTGATATTATCGGCCTCTTTCCCCTCTGCAAATTCACCCGCCTCAACTCTGGCGAGATGATTCTTGATTTGACATGACTCCCTAAATTTCTCCAGCTTCTCAACAAACAACTTAGGGCTGCACCTAATTAGCGGGATGTAATAATCCTCAAAAACCTCATCCCTTTTCTTGGCTTGACCCCCAAACTTTAACCCCTCACCATCTACCTCCTCAAACTCGCCACTAATTACAATTTCGATCGGACGGCGACCGCTAGCAGCAATCAAGCCCGCTCCAATTTCCCAAACTTGCTCTGAGGCGAGTAATTTGCCGACACATTGCTCGTATAGATCGGCATCAATTGGCTTCTGATCGGCTAAACTTTCAACTACTTTTTGACTGGCTTTTTGATTGATTTCAGCCCAATTAGTGTCAGCAATCCCCGTGTACTTGTAGTAGAGATGACGCAGCCACTGGCTACCATCTGGTTTGATTTGATAAAATCCTGTTGTGCCTTCTGTAGCTGGCAATTCTTTGACCAACTTGCTGTACGGGGCAAGCTTGTTGCTCCGGGATTTTGGGCTGTATTCTCGCCCCTTAACAAACAACCACACACACAGCAAAAAGCACAATTCTTGAATCGCCACCGCATCATTTAATTTAGCCAGTGCATCCGCAAACTCTTGAGGATTAGCAAGGTTAATTGGTGCTGGTGCTGGTGCTGGTGCTGGTGCGCTAGCTTTGATGGCTGCGTATTCCTCCAAAGTAATCAGATCGGAAAGCTTTGCCCAAAAGCTTTCACCAGTACAAAACGACACCCGAAGCGATTTAGATTTTTGCGAAATTTGGTTACGAGCGCAAGTGACAGGCATATATTCGCCGTCAACTTTCAATACTAATTTGTCGTTAAATTTAAACATGATAGACCTCAAGTTGAATAAACTACCTTTATCCTAACATACTGGGATAAGGGTAGTCAATCAGGAAAAAACTAAGCTCAGGTGCATTTATTATTAATTAAAATTCGATCCATTCAAACTCAATTCGTCCGTCGCGACCATCGCCTCGGCCGGGTGGCTGATCGTCGATACAGCCGATCAATTCGCCATTTTCCCAAATCTCATTATCGCAATCGTATGCGATAGGATCATTAAGTAGAATGCGATCGTGAATACGCTGAATGTGATTAGGGATCTCTGCAAGAATCGCATTAATGTAGCGATTCTTTTTCGTCGAAGACCAGCGAGAATCAATCCATTTACCCGCGCTAGATAGCACCTGAACCACGGGATGGCCGTAAAGGCTGATGACCTCAAATTGACGTTTTTCTCCATCCACCGTAATTGTGCCACGATGATCATCGTGCCACCAAAACTCAGTTTTGGGCGGGGCGATCACGGCATCGATCCGATTAATCAAGCTCCGGATTTCTGCCATTTGATTGCTCAAAGTAGCTTGCACCGATGCCAGCAACTTTTGGGTAGCGGCTAGCTGCTCTTCGAGTTCGCGGTGGGCTTCAGAATCACCTTGGTACACGGCCACTTGTGCAGCATCGGCAACTGCATCAATGTCGGCGGTGAGTTCGGCAACCAACTCATCAGCGACAGATTGAATCTTTGCTACTTGGCTATTGAGTACCGCATCCGCCCAACTAGCCCGCTTCCGCAGGTCGGCAGTGGGTACAGCGCCGATTTTGCGGGCGATCGCTTTGATTTCAACCAGAGATAGAGACGAAAGAGTTTCGACAGTGTAAAATGGGTTCATGATAATGATCCTTTGGTGGGTTTGTTATTGATACGCCGCTTGGCCTGATAACTTAGCGGCGTATATCTTAGTATACAGCCTTATCCCAAGACTTCAGGATAAGGTTGTGATTAATATTCTAGGAGTTTGAGCGCTACTGAGATAAGCAGCGCTAATTGGTGTGGGGATTTAGGTATTTTGATAGTGAGAGGCTACCAAATCGTCGATCAATCGCTTGTAGATTGGATCTGTCGGCAAGTAGCCCATACTCCTCAAACTCTCCACAAGATTGACAATCCGAATGTCGATTGGTGGTAGTTGCTGTTTTTGTGGCTGCGGTGGTGTTGGTTTGGGTTTGGCGATCGCCTCACTGTCAATCTTGAATCCAGCCAACTGGTGCATATATACTGTTGCACCAGCCGTTCCCATTGCTTCGGCTAGTTCGGGATTGTCTTTGATAGCCCATTTAAAAACTAGGCTTGCAGGGATTAAGTTGTAGGTCTTTAAACCTTTTACTGTCTGGAGTTCAGCCGTTTTAAGTCCATATTGGTTGTAGGTATTGCAGCGTTTATTTATAGCCTGCTGACTCAATCCACTCATGCGGGCATAGCCGGATTGTGTTGCCCATGCCTCACCGGTTTTGCGATCAATTATCAACTCGATCCCATCTCGATCGAACCGCTCCAAATTTTCATTCGCTAGCGGTTCCGCAATCGGCACAATCTCAGCTTTCTTGTGGAACTGACTCAAGTCGATCGGCTGTTGCAAAAACCCGAACAAGTCGCCATCAACTGCTTTGGCCAACTCAGGGTTGTCCTTGGCTAGCCACTCGCAAGCCAAATCGCTAGGGATGAGATTGCAAGGCCGATAGCCGCGACCGGGTACTTTGAGATCCTTTGTCTCTTTGACTTTGCCTGCAAGCATGGCCCTGATAGTCCGCTCCGAGATGGTTTGCTTTGGTTTACCGCTGAGCTTGATGTAGCCGTTGAGCGTAATGAAAATTTCGCCACGCTTGCTTAGCGCCAATTGAATGCCGTTTTTGATGGAAAGTGTTAGATTGTTCATGTCGCCTATGTACAGTAGGTTGACTGCCGACGGTGAGGGGTGTTTGCTGCACCCTGTCGGCTAATACTCCTATTATACACCATATCCAAACAAAAACCGCCCAATTAACGGGCGGTTTTGCTATTACCAAATCTGGCTAAAACGGAATTGGATCGAAGTCCTCATCTTCCTTATTGGCTAATTCAAACTTTCTAGGATGATGGCTGCACAACTTGATAGGGCGCTTCTGGAATGGCAATCCAACGTAATCACGCCACGGCTGCGAGGGGAATATCCAAATAGGAAACTTGATCGAAATACTTTCAGCCACAACAATAAACAGGAATAGAATATTAGCCTGTGTCCAGTGGTAGTTATCTCTAACAAGTGCCACTGATACAATCCGCTCTGCAAATAATTGATTTAGCACCGCCCATACTTCCCGCCAATTTGTAAGCGAAGGATCGCAATGCAGCACCCTGGTTTCGTAGCAAACCGGATCGATTAGATGGGTGCGACGCTGATACAAATCATGCAACAACATCACGTCATTCAGGCAGTAATCAATCACCTCCTGCCTCTTCCCCGCTTCCCACAAGACCGGGACATTTGCCCCGCGACCTGTTTTTTCGCGCCCTAAATTGCGCTTAACCAGTTGTGCCAGATTATACCCTGGTGTACAAGGGCCGCTGATAGGCTCACCCGCAGCGCGTCGCACTTCCACCATCAAATCGTAGGTAGTTTCGATGTGGATGCCGTGGGCTTTGCACAAAAGATCGTCAAACGCGATCGAGTTAAATCCGACAATTTCCTCAGCTTGGTTAGCTAACTCCTGAAAGCGATCGAACCCCTCATCGCACGTAAAAGCTTGCAGCCGCTGATCTTTGGGTAGCCACGAGACATGACAGCCAATTACCGAGATACCCAGATAGGTGTAGTTTTGCCAGTCCGATCCGCTGCGGATCGGATTAATAATTTCGCAGTCGTAGAATAGTGTGCGTTTCATGGCTTAATCTCCTGTATTGCTGAGTTGGTAAGGTGTGTGGTGTTTTTGTGATTTTGACGATCGGAAAATGATGATCGTCATACATCAAGTCTTGTGTGATAAGGGTTTTAGCCAAAATTGGACGCTTATCGGGTAAAAAAAGTGATCAATGACGATCATAAAAAACGATGATCAGTATGGCTTGTTTTAACGTCGGAATCAGGGTTGCGACGTTTTCGTAAAAAACAATGATCATCACTGCGTTTTATGATCATTGTTTTTTAGAGAGCAAAGGGTTCAAACCTTTGCTGTGTAAGACTTGACGTATGATGATCATCATTTTCGGCGTTTTATGATCATCATTTTTTTTATGATCATCACTTGTTTCAGCGAGTTAGTGAAACCCTGAAAACCTTTCTACAAAAGGCTTTGCCGCAGATATATCTCAAATCGCCATTAGCGTATGGCGATTTGAGATGAACAATTGTGCTACCGCAATGGGTGCAACATTGAGTAATAGCAGTGTCCGGCTTTGTTGCTACAGCCCAGTGCGGGGAAGTGACCCGCGCCTCGGTAGGGAATCGCAACCCCTCAAGCGATAGGGAACTGTAAGGGGGTAGCTGCATAAAGAAAGGTTCGCAGGCAGGCGACACCACAAAGGCAATGCGGTAAGCTTCGGGGCTGACCTTTTTGGCTTGACCGACAGCAGGGCGGGACATCAAGCCCTCTTCCTGATTGAGTTGTTCGCACAATTCATTAAGCTGTGTGAGTTTCTCCAAAAGCTCAGCGCGGTTTTTGAAAGGTGTTGCTTGCAAATAGGCGTAAGCTTGTTCAGAAGTGTAAATTCTGACCGCATTTTGAAAGTCCTCTTTCATTAACTTGGTTGCATTTCCCGTGCGTTTCTTGCTGTTTTCCTCTTCACCTTTGCTTTTTTTCCCACCCCCGCCAGACAATCCAGACACG
This sequence comes from Chamaesiphon sp., assembly GCA_020059425.1. The sequence goes on from JAGVCD010000371.1 coordinate 8,028, forward strand.
TTGTTACCCTGACCCGCGCTGACAAAACCCATATTTACGTGGTCAGACAACTGGTACATATCTTTGATAAATGTGCCAATCTCCTCATACTCGCGGGCTGTAGCGTTGTCTTCATCCACAGCCAAAAGCAAGAAATCCTTGCCCTTGACTGATGGTAGATTATTACGCCTCGCCTGAAATTCAGCATGGAAATCCTCAAAAACCTCTACGATTTTGGCATTCGCATCGGTTCCTGGCTGGATGATTCCGGGGATTTTGAACCAATCTTTTTCGCTACCGGGAATCGGATTGAGTAGCCAAATTACGCCATTATTTGCCTTGGCTAGCTCGATCGCCACCATTTCCAAAATCGGCGATTTGCCGCCAGTTGACCCCGCACACACTCGCACGCGGGTCACAAATTTTTGCCGAACTACTTCGCTAAACTGATCGGCGGCAAAACACCCCAGATCGATAAATTTTTGGCGGTGTATGTCCTGTTTTTCGATCGGGACATACGATCCGCCGTTGCTTTGCTGCGAGGGCTTTTCAGCCTTTATTGTAGAGCTTAGTTTATTGACAATAGAACCCCCAACTGTTGACAATGATTTAATTCCTACGTCCTGTTGGTTTTTGCCAGATGTCCCGGTCGCGTGATCGAAACCTGAAAAAACCTTGACCGAAATTAGGAAGTTTTGGGCATCCATTTCAAAGTGAATTGGCTGAGTCGAAATACCCATCAGTCCGCATTGATTAGTCAATTTGTCAAATTCCTCTCCTGACAACTTAGTTTTGTCTTGGTTGCGATCGACTCGGAATCTCAGACAAAATCCACCTGGTACTACGGATGCGTCGTGTGCATCAAACAGCACTCCGTACTGCGCGAAGTGGGCAATGATGCGATTCCCGGCTGAGTCTGCATAAGTCAATCCTGGGAATTGGCGGGGTGCTTCTAAATCTGCAATTTTCTGCTGCAACAATTCATTTTGCCCTGCAAGTTCCATTAGTTTAGAATCGCGGGCGGACATTTCCGAGTTATAGGTTTTTTCGATGTCGGGAAGCGTCCCTTTTTCCAGCGATTCCATTAGCTGCTGGTAATTAGCTAAATCTTCCTGCTGCATGGCAATTGCTTGCCTCAGCTTGTCAATCTCGGCTAACTTCTTTTCAAGTGCGATCGACACAGCTTGGTTGCAGTAGGGCTGTAATGCTTGGTGCAGTTCATCGCGTAGTTTGTAGTCAAAGTTAGTTTTGAGTTGAGCTAACTCTAGCAGTCGCGCTGCTAACTCTCCATCCAGTTCGTCATTGGCATTTTCAAGCTCTGCGATTCTCTGCCTGAGCAGTTTGTTCTCTTCTTTAAGTTGTGCAATTTCTGCTAATGCAGATTGTAATTTTTCACTGGTTTCTGTTAGTTTGGCGCGCAAAGTTTCTACCAGTTTTTTCACTGGGGGAAGATCCAAGATAGCCGGGTGCGTTCCTGTTTCCCAGTATTCAATGCCGTCCCTGAGTTCTTGGCAGCGCATTTTGAACTCAGCCACTTCAGTCTCTAGCCTGCGCTTGTAGTCGTTGCGCTCTACCACCGCTGTCTTGAGTTGAGATCGTAATTCCTCCAATTCGGCTAGAGCCTGCTCTTTCTCATCTTGCGATAGCCCGATCTTATCTAGCGCCCCAAAACTAGAAGCGCTAGCACCCGCAAGCATGAATGCAGCCGAACCCCAAGCTAAAGGAGCTAAGCCGGCGGTAAACAGGCTAGCAATGCCAGCGCCAGTGAGGCTAATTGCTCCAACCGCTGAGAGGATTTTTTTGAATTCATTTGTGTTACTCATTGTAGTTTCCTGTAGTAAAGTCCGGGTCTTGCGATTTTGTAAGGGTAAAAAAAAGGGGGATGCACCCCCGCGTGTTTAGTGACCATTTGAGATTAGCCACCGACCAAAGCCATTACTTCAGCTTGGCGAATTTGAAATTTTGCTTTAGCCTCAGTAAGATTTAATTGAGCTTCCTGCACTTTTAAATACAAAGATTGCCCTTCCAAGATATTCATTGTGCTTTCATGTTGCTCTTTCATTACCTCGCGATCGAACTTGTAAAACGCTTGATTGGTTTTGCTTTGTTGAATCTTGAAATTCACTTTTTCTGTTTCAATGGCTTCACGCGCTGTCGCATACTTGACCATTTGTTGACCAAGTTGAGCGCCCTTGATTGCAGCGCCCGCCATAGAAATCAATACCCCAATGCCGTCACTGGTGTTATCCGCCCAGTTTTTCAACTCCTGATAATGCACCTTATCAAGCCCCCTTTGTTGCTCGGTTACTCGCTTATAGCCAGCGGCATCAAACGAGCTTGGGTTGCAAACGTCCGAAACATTTAGTAGTGATTGAAAATCTGGCAAGTTTACTGTCAGAGTTTGCGGTAGTTTGTCAAAACTAATTGTCGGAGCTTGCATTTTATCAGGTCTTTGTGTTAACTCCATTTGAGAAGTTTCAGCTTGTTGGGGCGGTGTGTAAGTTGTTGCCTTAAGTAGTTCGTGAGAATTATCTTGAACGAGTTCTTTTTCTAAAGAAACATTTTCTTTAATAGCTTCGTTAGCTATTTGCCTTGCAGATTTTCTTGGCATTGTTTTACTCCTAAAATTCAATGGGTGTATTTAGCATTAGCCAGACAAACTGCATGGCTAATTTAAGCGATGCCCAATCCTGATAAATTGCGGTGTTGTTACCTTTTAGAAGATATTTGGCTGTCGATGGTGTAAGCATAATTTTCTCCCTCCCAAAAAGCCTCGCAGTAGGCTGTATATAATTGTTTTGTGTTGTTATCGTGCGATTTTGTGTACTCTTTCCAAAGCACATCGCACATTGTTTTGAGTGCATCCTGATAGCTTTTGAAATCGCTAGCCCCGCTCTTGTGGTAGGGGGTTGGGGCAAGGGGCTTGCTTAGCGCAATTTTGGCAAGCTGTCGATCGATGCTTGAAGATCCGCTGTTTGCTTGGCTAGTTTGGCTCGCGTCGCTAGTTTGTTTCGCGCTGCTGGCAAAAAAGCCTCGGCATCTCTTCGAGCTTTCTCAATCTGCCCTTTTGCAAGAGCTGTTTGGGAATCGAAATAAGCCTCCCAGACAGATGACTTACCTTGTTCGTAAGCTTGGATTTCGCGGGCTGCGGACACTTGACCGCTGTAGGTGAGAGCGCTTAATTGATAGCTTTCAATAGCCTCCAAAATGCCAAACTCGATCGACTCTTGAGCAATTGTTGAAGCCTCGGCTACAGTAAGCTTCCCTTCTACTTGTGGGGCTGCCTCACGGTACTCTTGAGCTTTTGATTCAATAATTTGTACCAGCTCTTCTGGCACTTCAGAGTTAGTTGTCCAGTTAATCTCAGGAGATTTTTTGGACAGTTCGTTGATAATTTTTTTTGGAGTTGTACCGAGATATTCGGCGGCTTCTGTGATAATCATTGAGCTTGTTCCTGTTGCGAGTAAAGAAAAGTACGGATCTTTTTTAGAGAAATGCGCTGTGCCATTGATCGAACCATCTGTAACTCTGGCAGATGCCAGTTCGTTAGCTTGGTGTCTTTATTCAGCCCCCCAGTTTCGGGATGCTCAAATTCCTTAAACCTGTCAGAAAAAAGCATTAAAACTTCTAGATAGCGTCTAACTTGCCTTTCTGAAATCGGCGGATCGAGCCGTTGTCCCGCAGCCTGACGAGATAGAATTTGGTCGCAAGAAATTGACCCCGGTTGTGGGGTAATCTGTTTCATATTTCCTCCTAGTCGAAAGATTGATATCGCCCTTGTGGACAATCCCTAAAAGGGATTTTTGGGAGCCGACCGAGGGCGACCGGGTGATGTCCGGGTCTTGCGTTCAATAAATTGAATCTAACTTACTTTCCCGCATTTGTCAAGTAAATTCACTGTAAATATTGGCGTTTTTACGGTGAATCTGAGGTAAAGCCTTATGGTATGGTAGTTTTATAAATTTAGGAATTTTCAAATGGCACAAATATCAATCACGATCCCAAACGATCTTGAAGAAATCTTGAACCTGCTTAGCTCAGAGCAAAAGCGCTCAAAATCCGAGCTAGCCAGCCACGCGCTAGAACTGGGTTTGGCTCAATATCTTGAAGCTTTGAATAAAAGGGAAGTTTATAAATCTCTTGTAGAAAAAAGAAAGGCTAAAGCTACAGAATCCGCCTCCGCAGAAACAACAGACTAGCGAACTCTTCCGATCCGCTCCCACTCCCAACCGCCCGCCCCAAAGCCACCCCGCTACTGCTAGGGTGGCTTGCTTGTACGATCGCCTCTAGTCGCAATTCTGGCGATGTACCTCCCACAGAGAAAGCCCCAAAGCCTACCGATACCTGGTTAAAATCTTCACTCGCAGAAGCCCGCCCCGCAATCGACTGTACCGCCCCGCCACCTGATATCAGCGCACTATCGAGTGTTAGCCGACTGTTTGCCCCGCCGATACCACAGAAATTAGCCAACGACCATACATAGTATTTGCAGTCTCCACCCGTGCATGGCAAAGTCAGCGCGTTATTGCTCAGGCTCGTTTCCACAAGGCCGAACTGGTTGCGGGCGTTCATGTACCCGGTGGTATTGAGTGGGATGGTGGCAAAAGCTCCCACCGCCAAACTGCCGCCATCCGCACCAGCCGATCGCCTCAAACTGACATAGCCCATCTCTACAGTGAAACTTTGCCCGCTAGCCAACAGCCAAGTTGCCCCGCCCGTGCCGCTTGTCCCCAGCATTGAATTGTTGGGGCGGCTCAATTGTGCGATCGCATTTAGCAGCGCATTATAAGGTTGTGCCTCGCTGGCTACTGTGCTCAGATTGTTGTTGGCGGTGGTTAGTGCGGTGTTGGCGGCCCCGATTTTGTTAACTGCGTTGGTGTTGGCAGTGTTGAGCGCGTTTGCGTCCGAGTTGCGTTGTAGTGAAGTAGCCAGTACCGGTGATGCTGCGGATTGTGCGGTGCTTAGCGCTGATAGCTGCGTGTTGTAGCTTCCCTCAATGCTGGTAATCGTATCGGTGATGCTTGCCACTTGCTGCGTAAGTTCAGCAAGGATGTTGGCCCCTAGTTGGAGGTTGTCGGCGATCGCCTGCCATGATTGGTTAAATACGCTGGCCAGTTGCTCGTCGGTTTGTCGGAGCCGGCGAACTAGGGAGCGATCGGGACGGGGGGTAAAGTTGGGCATTTAAAATATTTTAAAAAATACTGGACAGGGCATCAAAACTGTGTATGCTGGAAGAGTGCCGCGAGGGATAGCGCAAACTACCCCATTACCAGCGACACTTTACCCACATCAGAGATTACCTGACATGGACAACAATATTGTATACCAGAGCCAACTGGATAATTTTGGTGTATCGCTGCATCGGGCAATCGTAAATCAATTAATTGGAGAGATCGAATCTGCGATCGCAGATGGACGCATTCGGAGCGCTGATGGCAAGCATTCAGTGTATGATTTCATTCGGGAAATTTTGGAAAAGAAAACAGAACGACAAGTCTGGAAACGTTTCGTAACTGACTTTCCGGCTTGCGTCACATTTTGTGACGCAAATACTTTTCCTGAGAAAGATAAAGCAAAGGCAAGCAAAAAGACTCCTACGACAGACACAGGTGGATTGATCTATATTGCGTATTTTGCAAATTGCAATTTCTCGCATAATTTACGTGCATCATCGGCAGCTTATTTTGCAGCCGATCGCCAAAACGCACCCGACAGCCTAGTGGCCCAAACCCGCGAGAACGCAATTACGCAACTGTCCAACGCGCTCAATAATTTTCCCAACACCTTGAACAAAGTGTGGAAAACATCAGGCATTGTTAACAAATCGCAAGTCAAAAAAGCGATTCTACGCGATTTTGTAGAAGAGCGCGATTACGTTTGGGCTGATGGCATTTTGTGCGTAAATGACAGCACATTTCACATTTTGATAGTCAGTTTTCGCAGCTTGGCGGGTGCAGACATTGAAAGTTTGCCGGAAATAATTCACATCAAAACTCGCGAATATTTCCAGTATCAGGCGGCTAAAAAGATGAACAAGCGGATTGCTCAAAATTCTGAATGGGAGCAACCCTTGCTACTTTTAATCTACTAGGAGACCGAAATGGAGATATCACTTTACGGAAACAACAAAGGAAACCTTTACACATGGGGTGAATTCCTCACCTACCATCATACTTTTGGAAAAAGAATAAAGTACAATTAATTTGTACTTTATGAGGCTGACTTCGGAATATCAACAGGCAGAAATCCCCTGGTACAAACCGGGGGATTTTTGTTAGTAAATTACTCTCAGTAACACTAACGCCGACTGCTGCGGGGTATAGCCAGCCAAATTAGAGCTAGCCCCCTGCGTATTTCCAGCGACAGCGCCCGCAGAGTCAAACCAACTCTGGAAATCAACACTGACAGAGCTACCAATAAAGAATGCCCCCTGCAACCTACTAATAAAATTAAGCGGTTCAGCGCCCGAAATAGATGCACTGGTAGTGCCTTTGGCGGGTGTACCGAAAGCTAGCACAGTATTGTTATTTATATTTCTTAATCTACATTTGAAACCGTTAGATGAACCCACAGAAAACCCAAAACAAACGTATTCACCACCCGGTAAAGTAGCTTGCTTGGTGGTGTTGTTCCAGGTCAGCCCAATATTATTAAAACTTGGCGGATCGAGTGCGATCGCATTCCAAGTTTGCAGCGCCACCACAGTTCCTCCCGCTGCGGTATCGGTGAGGCGGCGGGAGAAGATAGCGGCCTTTAGAAGCACCCCAGATCCGACACTTCCCTGAGTCCGCCAAACCACATTACCGCTGGCATCCGTACCCAAAATTCTGCTGGCTAATCTGCTAGCGCCGGCAATCCTATTTAGTAAGTCAGAATATCCCTGAATTTCCTCACCAATTGTGAGGCTATCAATTAGTGCCGTAATGGGGCTGATGCGGTTGAGTTGGATTTGGGCGTTTTGGTCGTTGGTGCTGAGGTTATTTTGGATCGAGTCCAGTGCCACGCCGCTGCTGCTATTGGCTGCGATCGCGTTGCTCACTTGCTGCTGTAGGGTATTGGCATCGTTAATGAGCGCCGTAAAATTTGGCGTGGCTGCTGCTACCCGCGTCTCTAGGCTGGTTAGCTGCGATTCTAGGGCTATCCGAATAGCTCGGTTTGCCTCTACGCTGTCGAGCGCCTTTTGCGCTAGTAAGTTGTAAAGCGCGGCGGTGGACTGCTGGCCGCGCTCAAACATTGGCAACGGTTGGTATTGGGGGGATGGGCTGGGAGTTAGGGGCATAATTTGAAATATTTTAATCTTATCCTGTTGACACAGGATAGGGCTTGTAGTAGGATATAGAAACAACCACCAAAGGAATAATTATATGTCAATCACAGTAGACACAACCACCGAAAAATTTGAGCTAACAATTTCCAATATGCCTGCACGGGGCAAAAGAGGCTGGGTACGGCAAGGCGAAACATTCTTGCGGGCTGATAGCCAAAGCAGTTACGGAGCCTCAGCCCAAAAGCTCACTTTTTTATTAGCGGATGGCATCTATCAGGTGCAAGATGCCAATTTCGGCAGTAGTCGCACCAACAATTATTGGCTCAAAGTTGAAGAGGGAGAAGGGATCGAGATTGAAGAGCCAAAAGAAGATTTAGAAATTGATTTTCCAGAATTAGAAGGCTCAGAAAAGCAAATTGCTTGGGCCGAAAAAATCCGAGAAAAGGTTGTTAAAAAGATATTGTCAAAGGCACCGGCTGAAACCCTGCATTTAACAAAAGTTTGCTTTGAGGAAACCCCATCCTACAAAGCTGCGTGGTGGATCGAGCGGGAAAAAGCTTGTTCTCTTGAGAAAGATTTGCTAGCTTGGCTAGCAAAAACCCTTAAAGAAAATGCCAAACCTTATCCCACGAGAAAATGGGAATTGTACCCTGAAGAATCTGCTCACGAGGGTGAAGGCGGGGAATGGGCTTGGAGAATTGAAGATTTTAAATATGAGGTTTTCAAAGGCAAAGGTGACGATCTAGACTGGAATGTTTTTTGTAAAAATCCAGAAACAGACGCATGGGAAATCTGGTATTACACACCATCTATATATTAATGGAGTCTGTTTCTTTGATAAAGTAAACCCGCTTTCAACAGCGGGTTTTTAATTGGAGATCCGCATAATAACAGCCTCTTGGAACACTTGCTCGATCGCATTACTTGTACTTTGCCCAGCCGTCAATGCAGCGCCGTTTGGGTGCAGTATTTTAGCCCTAAATTGAAACTCAATATTAGTATTTGAGCTAATACTAAACACCGCCAACAAGCCACCATCAGCAGCCCAAGTATCGCCGATCGAACCGCCCGCAGTAGCCGTAAGTCCAGGGCTTCCTTGTTCGATTGCCACGCCCGCTGTTTGATTCCACAACCGCCCGCCAAACCCCAAGCAACCGCACCCCTGCCAATTGTAAGAAATGATGTAAGTTCCGGCTGGCAAAGTAAATCTGCTAGCCGAAATAGTAGCTAGGAAATTATCATCATTACTGGCTACAGTGAAAGGCATTGCAGCCCATACGTCAGCAGTGGGATAATTCCCCGCATTTGTACCCGCAGTTTGCTTGAATTCTAAGCTAGCCACCTGTGGAATAAAAGCACCAAGTGCAGGCGTATCTTGGAATGCAATATTGTTACCCGGTGTGCTTGCAATTACTTTGTTTGCGGGGAAAGGTGCGGTTATAGCCAGCGCTGCAATTGCGGTTAGGTTCCCGTTTTTCCGCTGCACATTTACATCCAATTGGCGTGCATTTGAAGCTGTTGTAATTGTGGCTGTTTGTGTTTGCAAATCGTTGGTTTTTGTAGTCAGGCTACCAACTGAAGGTGTTAGACTATTTAGTCGGGTTAGTAATAATTGATTGGAGTTTGTCAGCGTAGTTAGTCCTACGCTGACAGATGTTAGTTGTGGTGTAATACTCCCACCGCCCAAACTGGCTAACTGCTGGTTTAACAGTGCTGTGCGCTGGATTAAAATTTGGTTGGCATTATCTTCTAGTTTAAGTATGTTAATCAACGCTTGCAACTGCGGGTTAAACGAACCGAGCGCGTCGTTGTTATTCGAGTTTACAAGCTCAGGCACGGGTGTTAGTTCGGCTATTGGTGCTAGCGCTGTAGCTGCATCTAACCAGGGAGTTGGTGAATCCTCTACACCCGGCAAACCTTCTAGAATTGTGCTGCCATCTAGCAGCCTCGATCCATCTAATAAAATTGCATTAATATATCGAATTGATATCAACTTCCTACTAGGAGGTTTCAGCATATTTATAATAGCTTCCACCTCTGAATAGCGAAAGGGCTGCTGCATTAATACCTCAAATTCTCCCCACTTTTTTATCGTGTCAATTGTGGGGTTTTCGCTGAATGTTGTGCCTGGGTAGCCAAAGATTTCTAAAGTGCGCTTGATTGAATACGGACTACCTGATATCAGCGCAATTTGACTGGCTTCTGCTAGTAATTGGCGCTGGGATGCGATCGGCAATCTGGCCGCTTGACCTGCGATTTGACCTAGCCCAAACTGAGCCAATTTGTAGGGGATGAGTGACGGGGGGATGGTAGCGGTGTCTAGTTGGTCAGCCTCGCAGCACATCCAATAGACAATCTTCACAAAATGCTCACCGCGCGTATCTCTGATCGAGGCGGGTAGGAGATTCAGGGCGTCGGTGAGGGTGATGGGCATGGTTGATAGTTGACAGTTGACGGCTGCACCCATGATACAATACAAGAATGGCCACAGCGGTATTCGACTACCCTGGGGCCTGGTTAACCTAGTCTTAGTAGGATCAACATGAACATTGTACTCGATACATACCTTTTTGACGCGCTGCAAGCTGAACTTGAAGGCGTAAAATTTTCAATTGATTTTGATGTAGTTTGGGAAACATACGGATTTAGCAAGTTTTTCAATGCCCGCAAGTACATCAAGAAAAACGCTGAAATCCTTATTGCGCTTGGCTTGCTCCAAGTGGAATCGAAAAATATCAATCAACCCGAATTAGATAAATATTACTTATGCCTGAAAGGGTACAAGTTTTCTTTAGCGCGTGCCAAAACTCAAGAAGGTGCGGAATATTTGTTGCACCTTTTAGATATTGAAGAGAGGTTTGTAGCAACACTTAACCACCAACTAGCAGCCCCCGCCTATACTGCCCCCACATTCAGCTACCCGATCGCACAACTCCAAGCGATCGCCAACTACTGCACCCTTGCCTACACCAAAGCCGCCATCCGCCGCGATTACGTGGAAGGCCTGCACTACGTGATGGTCGGTTCCGAGATGATGCTCAGCGAAATCTGTTTTGGGTTGACGGTCAATGCCAGCCGATCGCGGGCGGGTGTCGATCTGGAAAATTGCCCAGACATCCAAATCAGCATCCGAGATGCGATCGCCCACCACAACGCCAAAGCTGCCAACAAGCAGAATGCACGGCTAACCAGGCAATCGGAATGTCCGGGCCAGTTGAGTTTTGCACTTGGCTAAAAAAATTTAACCTTGTCCTGATGACACAGGATAAGGCTTGTAGTAGGATAAAGACAACCACCAAAGGAGACAAAATCATGACCAAGTACGTAGCAATCGTAAACAAAGCAGGCGCAAAAGAAGTAATCGTTGCGGCTAAATCAGTCGAAGAAGCCACGGAAAAAGTAGCTCAAGCTTGGGGGCGGGATGCAATTCTAAGCAAACCAGAGTTGCCACAGCCGGGTCAAATTGAGTCAATTTTAGAAGCTGACCAATACTAAGGAACAAACAACTTATGTCTAGTGATGATGACACTCTTGAAAAAAGATTGCTTGAAATTCAAGCAACTTATAAACTCAATAAAAGACAAACAGATTGCTTGAAAGCTGCAATTATTTGCAAATCCAATTCTAGCTGTCTGTCTTGGAGACAAGTGTTTTTTATTGCTGTTGCATCGTTAGGGCAAGGATTTGAGTTTGATCAAATAATTGAAAAAATATTATTATCAAACTAAACCCGCCCCGCAACACTTAATACCGTCGCAGAGCAAAACCCATAACTCTGTGGCGGTATTATTATGTTTGTGGTTGGTAGCGTTACCAACACGTCTCTAATCTCAGGAAAGTTCCTGAGTAGATCGATAATATCACTCCTTACGATATCCGCCCCTAATGTGTTCTGCTTGCCGTCTGTATATGTTTTTAAAGCGGCTGTTGCCGATGCAATGGTAGTTTGTTCGTTGGCGGTAATTGACAGGGTTAGACTTGCGTTTATCTGATAATTTTGTGCGGTAGCTGGCTGCACTGTAACTACGTCACAAACCATGCGGTTACTATCAGCTTGCATGGTGCTTTGTACAAGTGCCAGCAACTCTGTAGAAGGTTGCCCAGCCTTAGCCAATAGGTGAATTGTGAGGTTGTTGCCGCTGGGGTTGGTGATGCCCGCGTCTACAATATCCGCTGATATCAGCAGTACCCGGTCGCGGTAAGCTTGTGCGCTACCACCAATTGTGCCGGGTTTGGCGGTAGTTGCGATCGCCTTTCTGGCATTCAGGAAGAAGCCGACTAAGTATGTAAGAGGCTTGAGATAAAGGCGTTCTAGTTGGCTGGGTAGGCTGGGTTTGTCTGTGAGGTATTCCCAGATTGCGATCGCTTCGTTTTCTAATTTTTGTAAATCTTGTTGTAGTGTCATTATTTTTTTGATTTTTGGTTTTGAAGTTTCAGCCACTCATCCAATTTAGCCCCGTCATACATTTGGCTAAACTTCTTGTCTACCGCCCTGTGCCAAGCGTCATGTGCAGCTTGATCGGGCGGTTTTAATATATGCACTTCTTCATCCTGAAATGGGTTAATTTCTAATCGCATAATGATGTCTTTATAGTCTGCGGTAAAGATAAAAGCTTGATTAACTTTCTGTTGCTTGGCTTCCTCTGAGCCTAGCAGATTCCACACGCAGAGCGCACACCAGCGCTTTTCCCAGTCGGAATTAGCCAAGCGCGGCACTTCGATCTGAATCTCCCCAATCAACTCCTCATGCTCACCTGTCGCATCATCTGGCGGGCGGTGCTTGAGTTCGACTTGGAAGCGTCGCACTGGGATTTTGTCAAGCTTCATGGTAAAATATTGTTATTTTACGGGATGTTTCATTATGGATTATAAAGCAGCGATTGCAAAAGTAGCAGCCGATTTGCCAGAGGTTGCCGAGATCATAATGGGTCATGTTGGTAGTTTGAATTCTGAATCTGCTAGTCGCAGACACGAGCTATCAGAAGCTTTAAAAGTAATTCAAGAGTTAAAAAAAATAGCTGGTGAAGATGCGGATCTGGTGAAATTCGCATCAGAGACTAAGAAAAAATCAGAAAACAACGACGCAACTGTTGCCAATTTGCAAACTAAATTAGACGCTGCATTAGTGACAGCAGCAACCGAGCAAAGGCAATACTTGCTCTTGAAAGCAGCGCAACTTTCTAAGGCTGATGAAAAGGCGTTGCACAAGCTATTAGAAGCTGTACCAACTGATAAAATAGCAGTAGATTCAGAGGTAAAAATTGAGGGCAAAACCCTCAAAGATTATGCAGTTGCACAGGGTGAATTCTGGGAAAGGGCGCTGTTTCCGACAGCACCAAGCGAAGCTGTACCGACGGGCGGGGCGTCGCCGGAAACACCCGCTAATCCAACCTCTGTATACCTGAGTAATCAGGCATCAGCACTGGCTAAAACGTTAGGAATAAAGTAAAACCATGAGCAAAGATCCGCTGTACGATCGCATTGAAAAAATAGCCAGCAGAAGGCACATGATCGGCTCTCGTGCTAGTCGCATCTGCACCCGCGAAGCTCTGAGCAATCTGGCTGTCGATGCTTTTGAACTATTCAGCCGAACCTACGATGACAACTTGCCTTATCCGCAAGAGCTGATTTATTTACTAATAGAAATTAATCGAGCTATTGCTAATAAGAATTGGGAGCGATTGGAAGAATTGCAGGAGAAGATTGAGGCGAATATTGAATACTTGGAGAGTTGGAGTGCGTCGGTTAGCTTGGCTGAAGTGGTGGCCGAAGGCGTGACCAAAGTTGGCGGTTCGTATATTGTGTAGTAGAATTAGGATACGCAATCGCATTGGTGATTCAGACCATGCGATCGCTGACCAGCAAACCTACCTTTTCTAGGCTGATGGCTAAAAATATTGTAGCAAAAGATTTCGTGTTCAACTCCGACCGTACCCACGCAAAGCTGTCCAAGCGTGGTGTTACCAGCTTGTTGAAAATTTCTCACACCGCAGTTAACAAGGTTTTGCAAGGTGGAAACCTGTTTACTGATTTAGAGCTTGAAACCATTGAAGTAGAAGGGTTTGAGGGTGGAAACCTGATTAAGCTAATCAAGCATTTTGCTACATCCGCCAAGACAAAACCAGAAACCAAACTTCATTGTTGGGTTGATTGCTGAAATAATTTCCTTGGACAGAGCTACCCATCCGTAGACGTTTTGGGTAACTCTCTAGCCATTCTTTCTATGGCATCGCTCAAACTGCTAGCCGTGAGTTGAGTTTGCCTTGACTCTAGCCATTTGATAGCTGTATCTGTCAATGTCAAGCTCAGTCTACGTTTTTTCTCACTGTAAATCTTTTTTCTTGCCATCTTGACGTACTCATTTAATATGCGTATAATGAGAGTAGCACAGAAAAAAGGAAATATGCTACTCAGTTTCAAGACAGAATTAAAGCCTAATAACAAACAGGTAACTCTATTCCGTCAGCATTGTGGAGTAGCCCGACACGCTTACAATTTTGGCAATGCTGTTATTCAGGAAGTTTTGCAACTCAGAGAGACTGACAAGACTGTTAAAATTCCCTCTGCTATTGACTTGCACAAACGGCTAGTTGCTGAGATTAAACCAGCAAATCCCTGGTATTATCAAAGCTCCAAAGCAAGTCCACAACAGGCTTTAGCAGAGGTGAGGACGGCGTGGGATAGATGCTTTAAAAAAATCTCTAAACAGCCTAGATTCAAGAAAAAAGGCAAGTCTAAGGACAGTTTCTATCTAGAGCAAGGAACCAAAGCAAAACCCGGTATCAGCAATGATGGTAAGCGTGTTAAACTTCCTAAAATTGGATGGGTGCGACTTCATGAACCTCTCCCGATCACGGCTACTCATAACTGCGTGATTAGTCGCACTGCGGACAAATGGTTCATAGCTATTAAGTATGAAATTGAACAGCCTCCAATACCTCTAGACCGCCCCTCTATTGGCGTTGATATTGGTATCAAAGAATTGGCTGTTACCAGTGACAAGAAAGTTTTTGCTAACCCAAAAGCTTATCGCAAAATGAGTAAGAAAATGAAGCGATTGCAGCGTTCTGTTAGTCGCAAAGTTAAAGGCTCAAAAAACAGAACCAAGGCAGTCAGGAAGCTAGCTAAACTGCATTCTCGCATCTCGTTTATCCGCAAAGATGCTATTCATAAACTCACAAATTATCTCGTTAAAAACCACAGCGTGATTAAAATTGAGGATTTGAGTATCAAAGCATTTTTGAAAAATCACAAATTAGCTGGTGCAATTGCAGATTGTGGAATGTACGAATTTAAGCGTCAACTAGAATACAAGACTGAAAAGTTTTCTAGTCAGCTAGTATTAGTTGACCGCTTCTTTCCTAGTTCGCAGATTTGCTCAAATTGTGGAAATCACCGACACAAAATGCCATTAAAAAACCGCGTTTATCACTGTCCTGAGTGCGGACACACAGAGGACAGAGACTTGAACGCAGCTAAGAACATCCAACGATGGTTTGAAGGAATATTTATTCCGATTCGTTCAGACTGAGTGAGTCAAACGGTAAGCTCTACCGAGATTGCCTGTGGAGTAGACAAACCTCTCAGAAGTCATTCTGAGACTACACTGAAACAGGAAATAAGCTTCAAAGTAAGAATATCTAACGGTGTCTAACTTTGTCTAAGTCTTATAGAGCGGATCTGTTTGAGAAAATGGCAGAGATGGGCGCTCAACTTTTTATCGACAGCCTTGCCGGAGTCAGCCCCACACAACAACAATTGCCGTGTCGCATTTTAGATAATGCAGCGGTATGGGAACGGCTTTATGACAAAGCTTTTTGCGATTGTATTTTTGACTGGTTTGGCGCACAGTTTTATTGGGATTTTGTTTATTGCTTCTTGACCCCGATTGAAATCTGTCGCCTCAACGAAGTGAACCCAGTTATTAAAGGAGATCGCCGATACCGCATTCACCAATTTCTACAGCCTGAAACGCGCGATCGATTAGTCCCCTACGTTCGCGAGTTGATAGCCATTTGCAACGCCTCTGAGGACAAGCAACAGTTCCTCAATGGTTATCAACGCCATTTCAACAAAAATAACCAGTTGAAACTCAACTTCTAACCCCATTACAATTTGTAACAAAGTCCCCGCAGTTTGACCGCTGCGGGGATTTTGTGTATGCTAGGGGAGTCCGTGCGGGTCAGGAGACCGGGACACGGAACAAAGCCAGCTAACGACTGGATCGGCGAGATGCCACAAGGATCGGGCGGGATGCCCAAAAGTCAACACATAATCCTTTGAGGCTATGGCCAAAATCACGGCGACAACAACGCCGACATTTCTTCCAGACTTTTTAGCGGAACCAATAGGCTCAGGCACGGATCACCTAATCCCTGCGGGCTTGCCTGTCGATGTTGCCAGCGTGACCGCAGTTGGTGGCATCAAGTCGATCGTCGCCGGCGCGATCGTAAATCGCTTGTGGGCTAACCAGCAAGGCGTAGGTGCTTTGGGCAAATTCAAATTGTGGGATGGCACAGGCACACCCGACGCGCTGGAGGAATTTTACATCGTGCCATTCCCGGTGATGGATTTGGAAGGTGTGCGATCGGATATGCCACCACTTCCCACAGGAGAAGCAGCTTGCAATGGTTTGCGGTGGAACACTCTGATTTATGAAGATAGGCTACCTGCTTACTACCAATCTCTATCGGCAGTGCTTAAATCCACAATCCGAGGCAAATATCAAATGATAGCGGCTCGGAAGGTGGCACTATGAATGTCACCAACATTAGCCAATTAATCAGTTGGATGAACGATACGGGTCAATTCTCTGCTTTGGCTAATTCACCTTTGTCGCAATTTGGCACACCACAAGAGCGATTGCTGGGTGCAACAATCCTGCCCGAACAGCAGGAAATGGAGAATTCAGGAAAGGAATCAGGAATAGCTATTGAGGGGGAGATAGGCAACAGCGGAGCCGATCTTTCACCCGCACAATTAAACAAAGCTTTCGGTGATTATTCCGGTGCTTGGACACTGGGAAAAATCGACGCAGCAACGCAATTAACTGGCGGTGATATTGAGAAAATCATCCAATATTTGATGAAGCTTAGACCATCAAATACACCAGTTGAAAGCAGCGCCGAAATCGTCACGCGGTGGTTCGATCGCGGGGTGATGGGAAGCTTAGCCAAAGTGATCGAGCATCAACGGTGGCAAGCAATTATAGATGGGGTGGTGAAGCGACGCGGTGCTAACGGCTATGCTGAGGATGTCACTTATCCTTTTCCATCTGGGCATCAGGTTACTGTTGCTAGTTCGGGTACTGTTGTAGCTCCTGCGGGCTGGTACGATCGCAATCCAGCGACGGCGGCTGATGCTTTGGAGGATATTCTATCCGCACAGCAACGACTAGCAGACAAAGGGTATACGCTCAATCGCATTATTTCCAGAAAATCGATTAAAACCGTATTCATGCGTAACGGCAAAGTGCGGCAAAGTGCTTTGCCAGATGGTGCTACCCGCGCAACTAGCCAAAGCGATATTGCTGCAATGCTGGAAAGCTATGAACTGCCACCGTGGGAAACCTACGATGTGACATTTCCTTACAGAAGCCCTAACAATTCTAGTATATTGACCCGCGTTGCTTACCTCGATCGCGCAACATTTGACCCTGTAATTCTGCTAGCTTCTACTTCATTGGAAGCTCAAATTGACATGGGCAGAGACAATGGCATTCTGACACTTCCTAATACTTTGGGTTTTTACAAATTGGGCAGACCCGAAGGGCAAACCCAGTACGGCAAAGTTGCAAAAGCCATTGTGTACGACGAAAAATACCCGCCATCGGTGTATGGTGAAGTGGTAGCAAAAGGACTGCCAGTTATCAATACGCAAGTGATGGAAGGTATTATCATTTTGAAGGTTCCTAAACCTACTACTTAATCATGAAATACAAATTCATTGAAAGTTTTTCTTTTAACGGTGTGTATTACGAGCAAGGGCAAGCTTACGAGCTTACCCCTGAGATTGTAGCTGCATTACCGCCCGGTATCGCAGAGTTGGAAGTAGTAGCCAAATCTGCAAAATAACTCACCAAATTACGTTTTTTCGCACTCCCAAAGTGCAAGCTGGCAAGTTTGATACGTTGGGGCTTAGTGCCTCTACTAAGCCTACAAGGCGCAAATATTCATCGCAAAACGGGTTGTTTTTAGAGCCGCCTGAATTGCTTAAATATTTGACCCGATACCCGGCTTCTTTAACTTCAAATTCAGCTAAACCAGCAGAACCTAAAAACTCAGGATTGATTTTAGACAATTGGCAGGCAAGTAAATTTTTGGTTGCCCTATCTTTAAATCCTTCCCAGCCAACTCCTAGCAATTCCCATTCGTAGCGATCGACTTCTGCCACAACATCAGGTAAAAGCAAATCAAACTGAGGCTGAGTCAGATCAGCAAAGTTGACAAACTTAGTTTTGAACCCTAAAAAAGTAACTGTCATAATGACCTACCTCGACCGATTAATTCAAAGTACAAAACGCTCTATCCCTGGCTATTTTAAGCCTGAGATTTTCAATCATAGCGTAATTACTTTTAGAATTAACGGCCCGCAGACTGGCACTGATAGTCGAGGCAATCCGATTTATGGAATTACTGAATTGATTGTTAAAGCAATTTTGTACAAAAAGCCCCGCATCAACAAAGTGATTCAACGATTGGATAGACTATCAAGCTTTGATATCTACGAAGGGAACGTAATTGAGCCTTTAGAATTTCCTTCTGTCCTTCAGCGGGAAATATCTAAATCTGAGGGTGAGATTGTAGGCGATGCGGTAATCAATGGGGTAGCTGGTAAAGTGCGGTTAGTGTCGATCGGGCGTGGTTTCTTGGAGCCTTACAATCGGCTAATTGGCAGAGTGATTCAGATTGAATTTATTGGAGATAAAATCAATGTCTAGATCCAGACAGATTGTAGTTGACAATAGCGATCTGAAGCAATGGACTGGTGCAATCACAAGCCGACTTCGTGATTTACGAGCGCCATTGCGGGCTGCTCGTAACCACATAGAGGCTAAATTAGAGTACCAATTTGCCACGGAGACAGACCCCGACGGCGACCCTTGGGAACCGCTAAAACCTGACACTTTGGCTAGAAAGCAAGGTAGAGGATCGATATTAGTCGAATCGGGAAAACTCCGAGATAGTTTTCGATACGATTTGACTGAAAAGTCGCTAAGAGTATCGTCGGATTCCCCAGTATTTGAAGCGCACGATCAAGGCGTTCTACCACAGCCAGAACGTCAAATCTTAGGCTTGAATGCTGAGGATAAGAACAAGATAGCCGGACTGGTTCGTGGGTATATCAAAGGGAGTCGCCGATGAGCAGTTTCTCCGACTACGAAAAGCTGATATCAGCGCAGTTGCAGCCACTGCGGGCGGTATTGGTTAGTGGGAATATTCCCGTTACTTCATTACCCAAAGAAGCGGCTAAGTTTACTCAAAAATACCCCGGCAGTTTGCGGGTGCTTGTTGGACATTCTTACAGGGGAAAAACGGTTAGCATGGGAGCGCAAGAAAGAGAAGTTGACGTTGCTGTATTCATCCGATTATCGAACCGCTACGATGACGCACCGCCAGAAACTCGCAATGCTGCGATCGACTGGGTTGAAGATGAAGTTGTAGGCTTGCTACTAGGTTTTTTACTACCAACAGCAGCCACTGAACTAACTCTTTCTAGCGGGCGTTTATTGCCACCTGAAGAAGGGGAATGGCAAAAGGAAATTACCTTTAAATTTTCAGATTATTTGGAATACAGGAGGCTGGAAACACCAATTCTATCGCTTGCTGAAATTGTGCAAACCAAAGCAATAGTGGAGTAAAAGATGCGCTATTTGTATGTAGGAACAGTCGTTGACACACTTGATTTTAGTGGTAAAGAAGTTTATCTTGTACCACAAGCAGAGGTGGATTTGCCGGAAGAGATAGAGCAGTATCGATACTTCCAGAAGCTCATAGCCAGCGGAATATTAAAGACAGTATCACCCGCACCAGCACAGGAGGCTACTAAATAATGCCCTTAGCAATTGGCTTGCAATTTACTCAGGGTACGCCTGTTTTGGCTACCGCCCCCAGCAGCGGGGTAATCGCGATCGTAGGCACGGCTGCGATCGGCACAAAGGATACGCCATTCTTAATTAAAAGTATGGCTGAAGCTATTAGCATTTTTGGATATGCAACTACGGGAGCAACCATTCCCGACGCATTGGCTAGAGCTTATGAAAGTTACGGTCAAATCCCGTTTGTCGGGATTAATGTTGCGACACCTGCGGTTGTTGCTGTCACTGAGGCAGAATTTACTTTCGATCTCCAAGATCGAATTCAACTGCCACACAAACACGTCAGTTTAGTAGTAGTAAAAAACCAGGCTGGGACAACCACTTATGTATTGGATACAGACTACACTCTCGATCCAATCAAAGGGATTGTGCAAAGAAAAGGATCGACAATCTTAGCCAAAGCAATAGTTAAAGTCGGCTATTCCCGCCCTGATTTTAGCGCTGTAACAGCGGTGCAAATAGTAGGCGGGGTAAATGGAACGACGGGGAAAAGAGAGGGTTTAGAGGCATTAATTGATGCCGAGTTTGTTGACTTAAGTCCGAGCAATATCACCGATATAATTTGCCCTAGTTATTCGCAGGTGCAAACTGTTGCTACAAAGATGGCTGAATTGGCTACTAAATTGCGCGCTCAATACTACCTCGATGCACCTGCATCGGCAACTGTTGCTCAAGTAATAGAGGGGCGGACGGCTGGCGCTTCACCTGTGGCACATTTCACCACTAAAGATCCGAACGCAATCCTCTGTTACCCAAATGTGATGGTTGGCACAAAGGAAGAATGGTACAGCATTCATGTAGCTTGTGCGCGGGCGATCGCTCCCGAATGGCAAGCACCAACAAACTTAGAAGTAAGAAGCATTACAAGCTGGAAAACAGCATTGCTTACTTCTGCTAGCAACCCATTAGCTGACAACAGTCGGCTGGTAGAAAATGGCGTAGTCACTTACCTAAATCGCAGCGGTCAAAATCCCGTAATTTGGGGACACTTCAACGCTAGTTACAAGGAAGAAAACGCAGCTAAGAAAGGGTTAGACCGCATTCATGTAATCCGAATTATTAACTCGGTTTATGACCAAGCTGAGAAAGAGTTAGCTGGTTACATCGGTCGCCGACTTGGTATTAATTGGAATGCTGCAATCGCTGTAATCGAAGCTTCTGTTAGCCGAATAATAAGCGATAACGAAAGCATTGATTCTGGCAAGATAACCTATCTGCCTTTAGCTTCTGATCTGCCTAATCGCAAACTTGCTTTTAGGTTAGAGGTAAAAATTGCCGATGTCCTGGACATCATCATGCTCGATTTGGTCTTTGTAATTTAGGGATAACCAATGGCAAGAAGATTTATTTCAAGGGCTGAGATTTATTTGATAAATCCTGCTAGTATTGACCCCACAACTGGCAATTTTAGCAATGCAGCCCAAATTGGTACGCCGTTGTACGCTTCATCAATTACAATCCCCTTTTCCATGAAAACAGATGAAGTTGAATTTTTGGGGACTAACGGCACTTACGTTCAGGTGATGGGCGTAGAGGCGATCGAAATGGAAATGACCATTACAAATTGGTCGTTGGACTTCATTGACGCCATTATTGAGCGTGACGAAAATAATAGAGTTTTCTCTAAGAATGTATCTTTTCTTATTCAAGGCACATTACAAGAGCAAGGAAGTAGCCTTAAGGAGGATGTGGAACTGATAGCCTTTGGGCAATTTATGGAGGGAGATATTTTTAATCTAGAAGCCGGATCGGCTCAATCAACTGATTATACTTTTTCAGTTGAACAACTGAGCATTAAATCGCAAGGCAGATCGAACACTTACAATTTAGTTGGATAATATGAGCAAACCCGCCAAACAAGATTTACCCGCACTGTTTGCCTTGCCTGATGCTACAGAACCAATCACACCAGAAATTGACAATTTAGAAGAAGAGGTAATTGGTGAAGCCGTACTTAAGGATTTTGTACCCGGTATTATCTATTTTGATTACCAGGATATTCTCAATCAAAAAGTAGCCAAAGCAGAGGGGGAAGAAGGCAAGCGCAAAGCCATTTACAACGCTCAAGTTTGGCTGATGTGCCAAATGTATGAAGTAGTTGAGCCTGATGAAAAGGTGCGACCTTTGGGGCTGCAAGATATCTCGTTTATGGAGGGTGAAGACCTTGCCTTTCGGATAGCAGATATTATGTCGTTGACTCTAACTGTCAACTTTCTGGATGAAAAGAACAGTTTAGAGGATAGTTGGCTGTTTGAAATTACGGAAAAAACGCAGCGATTTAGAGTGCATAGATTATCAGTAGAAAAAGGAGTCGAAATTCAGCAACAGTCGCAGAAAGATCCAACTGGTGTAAAGCTAACCAAATGGTTAATTACCGAACGAATTACACTCAATGATGAAAAAATAAAAGAGGAAGATTTTAAGGATAAACTAGACTTTCAAACTACTGTTTTGCTAGCAAGTAAAATCAATTTTTTGTTAGCACAATTCCAGCGAAAAGGGACATCATTCTCTTTACGAAGTACGCGGGCTGGTCGTACTCCGACATCAAAATGATGGATTGCTTGGAGTTTCAGTCGTGGGTGAGCGAGGTGGTGAAATTGATACAGGAAGAGGCAGACGCGAGGCAATAAAAAACCCGCTGGTTAGGCGGGTTAAGAAAACTAACAAGACTACATTAAAGTCAGTTGAGAAATTCCCTCAAAGTGTTTTTGATAGCCAGTTAGAAACAGTTGTTTGTCTTCACCTGCTGTGTTCACAATGGCTATTAATTGCCAAACGTGAGGTGCTAATCGCTGCTTTGTGTCTTCCTCTAAATATTGGTGGATTCGGTACTTGCGGTTGCCTTTAATGGCTGGATTTATTTGGTCTAACTTACACCGTTCGACTGGAGTTAAAAAGCAATAGCAAAAAATCCAGTAAAATTGCGGGCCGTACCATTTAAAAACTTGTCGGCAAAAGTCAGTTTCATAAAGCTTAGACCACGGGTTAGGCGTATCCAATATTCGACTGAGTTGCTTGTGGGCTGCGGGGGCTGCGGTGTATTGTTCGGGTAGCCAGCCTGTTTGAGTTTGGATGTAAGACTCCGAACCTTTCCGACCAAACAAGCGATAAGTAGCAAGAGCTTGCTTTGTTGTTTTCTTAGCATCATGAGCAAAATAATCCGCGAAACAAGCCCAGCATTCGCTAGTGTAGATTTTGATATTTTTCCATTTTGCCTGACACTGAATATCTTGTCCTAGCAAAGGTTTCAGCGATTCTGGCAAGTCTGAGCCTGACACTGATTTTTGAACTTTGGCAGCCAAAGCAGAAATGCTTTCTTTAGACACTCCAAGACTTCTAGCCATGCCAGTGCCTGAAAGCCCTGATCGACCCGTCGCCTTAATTGTGAAATATTCTACGCCGTCACGCTCAACGCGCACAATCGCGTTATCATTGCTGTTAGCCATGTTCCTAGTCCTTTTAGGTATGTGGTTAGCCACCTTGTTCAAGGGGGGCGCGGGCGGTTAAGTGGGCTGTTAGTCGCAGCCCTGTCCCGTAAACTAATTCTACAACCTAATGGCCGACACTCAGGTAAAAATCTTAATCACCGCGATCGACGATGCAAGTCGAGTATTCCGCGATGTGCTAGACAACAGTGACTCAATGGCTAGCAAGCTGATGACCGCTGGTGATACTTTTGAGACAATGGGTAACGCGGTAAAGGATTTTACGCGACCATTATCAAGAGGATTAAATGCTAGTAAAGATGCTGCTATTGGTTTCGAGTCAGAGATGGCAGAAGTAGCCAAAACGACTGGCTTTTCTGCTAAGCAAGTAGCGCAAGTTGGTGCTGTCACCAAGCAGTTATCGCGTGAAATTCCAATGACTGTTTCCGGGCTAAATAATATAGCAGTTGCCGCTGGACAGTCAGGGATTGCGCTTAAAGATACTAAGGGATTTATCAAAGATGTGAGCAAGGCTGCCACTGCTTTTTATGCAGGTGGAAGTGCTAAAGAAATGGAGGCGGGTGCTGAAAAGGCAGCATTGGCTTTTGGTAAACTTACCAATGTTTTCGGAATCCCTATTAGGGATGTAAATACTCTTGCAGCGGCTATTAATGTACTTGGAGATAGTTCGATCGCATCAGAAAAGGACATTCTAAATGCAATGACCCGGACGGCTGGGCTAGGTGTGCAGGCTAAAATGTCTGCAAAAGATTTAGCTGCTTTAAATGCTTCAATGATTAGTTTAGGGATGGCTCCAAGCGTAGCAGCAACCGCTACAAACGCATTGCTTTCCAGGCTAACCACAGCAGAAATACAATCGGCTAGATTTCAGAAAGGATTAGAAATGATTGGAATCTCTGCATCCGAAATGCAGAATCTCGTGCAAAGTGGAGGTAACAATGCCATCTTTGCCTTAAGTAATGCCTTGGACAAACTAGATCCTGTGAATCGAGCCAAAGCAATCGGTCAGATGTTTGGCGCTGAGCATAGTGATAATGTTGGTATTTTCCTGGAAAGGATTAACGTTTACAAGGATTTATTAGGTTCGGTTGCTAACGATCAGTCGAACTTGAATCGCTACAATAAAGTGTTTGAAGCGCAACTGAACACAACCGCTTCACAGTTGCAAATCCTTAACAATTCTTTTAAGGAATTAGCCGTCGAAATAGGGACAGCTTTACTGCCTGCTGTTCGAGCTTTTGTCAAGTTCCTCACCCCAATAATTCACGGGATTACAGCGTTTGTCAAAAAGCACCCCTGGCTAGTAAAAATTGGGGCCGCTTTAGTAGGTATAGCTGCTGCTGCGGGATCTACTTTGTTGGCAATGGCTGCACTAAGCCGAATTTGGGGAGGGCTTAGCGCAGGAATACCGATCCTTTCTCAATTAAGTAATAGATTTTTAGGCGTAGGGCATCCCATATCCAAGATGCTTAATTGGCTAGCACAAGCCAACCAAAGATTAATTGGAGTTGGTGAAGCTTCTGAAGGAATCAAGCTTCCCAAAGTAGGGAAGTTGCCGACTGTTAAAGAATGTTTGCCAGTTTGTATTTGCCCTAAGATTTGTGCTGGATTTGAGGCAAAATTAAAGGCGCTTGTAGCCAAATTAGATTTGTGTATTCCCATCTGTATTTGCCCTGATGATTGCGGAGATGGCAAGAAAAAAAGGCGCAAGAAAAAACCACCGGGAGATGACGATAAAGGGCCACCAGATACACCAGATACACCATTGCCAGGTGGTGATGCCTTACCAGTGGCTAAAGAGGTTCCCGCTTTACCAGTCGCGACGGAAATTCTTGCTTTACCCCCGGCTAAGGGTTTACCTGCTTTACCCCCAGCCAAAGCTTTACCTGCTTTGCCACCTGCAAAAGATTTAGTTGAGGGCAAGGGGGAAACTCCCAATACTTTAAAAAACAATGTAGTGGCACTTACCACTGCGTTAATTGGTGCTACGTCGGCAATCAACAAACTTGCAATACCTGCGAAAACACCCGCAGCCGTGCCTGTAACTTCTCCGGTAGATCTGGCAACACAAACAGCTTTGATACAGCAACAAGCAGCCGAAAAGCTGGGGATTACCCAGCTAGAAAATGCCGAGAAACTATCAACATTTACGCAAGCAAATCAAGCTGCTGAAATAGCCACAGCAGACAAGATTGCAGCGGGTAAATTGCTTGCACAACAAGCATCAAACCAACTGGCTACCCAACAACTGCAAACCCAACTAGCAGCCCAAAAAGCGGCTGCTGCAATTGAAACTGAGAAAGCGCGATCGATTGCCCAGCAGCAAGTCGCCGCCACTGCAACCCAGTCGATGATGCAGGCCGCCACCAAGTCTCACACCGCAGTAACTGATGTTGCGGGTGCTCAGCAAGTGGGAATGCAGCAGAATATTGCAGCCCAGCAAGTAGCAGCGACTCAACTAAAAGCAGATGCCGATCGCAGGCAAGCGCAGGAAGAAGCAGCCCAAAAAGCGGCAATTGCTGCTGAGGAAAAAAGGCAGGAAGCTGCGAAAATTGCTGCTGAGAAAAAAGCGGAAGAGGATCGAAATTTTGTACCGGTTGAAGATTCCGAGGGGCCGACACGCTCTGAAATGCGATCGCAACCAGCACAAAAATCTGGTGGCGGTATTGGCGGTTTCGTGAAAAATGCAGCTTTGCTTGGAGCTGGTGCTGTTGGATTGGGTGGCGTTGCTTATGCTGTTTCTAAAGTTGCAGGGGGTTTGGGCGGTGTTGTCGGTGGGCTGGTGAATGCAACTAAAGCGGTAGCCGGAACTGTTAGCGGTGTGTCTGGCGCAATTTCTAAAGGAAATGCTATAGCCAGAGGTGCGGGTGAGGTTGCAGGCGGTGCAATCGGTACAGGTGTTAGAGGAATCGGGGCCGCAAGTTCTGTGGCCAGAGGTGCGGGTGAGGTTGCAGGCAGTTCGATCGGCGGGGTAATAAAAAGCTACGGGGCGGTGATGGATGCTGCCAAAAATTCAGGTGCTGCTGTCGGGCAAGCGATGGGTAGCGCTATAAAAGGCACTCAATCGCTTTCAGCAGCAGCTAACTCGGCTGGTAGTGGCATTGCTGGAGCTTTTGGTAAAGCAGGGTCTTCAATAGCAGGTAGTGCAGCAAAAGTTGGGCAAGCCGCTACGGGTGCGGTGGCAAATACCGCAACCGCACTGCAAAAAGTACAAAAAGCAGCATCCGTAACAGGGACTGCAATGAAAGGTGCTAGCGGGGCGATCGGAAGCGTGCTTGCACCTGCAAAGACCGGGACGGCGGGTCTGCTGTCGGGATTGGGCAACTCGGTATCGGGAATTGCTAGCGGGGCGAAAGGGGCAATTTCTAGTGCAGCTACTGCTGCGAGCAAGTTTGCAGCGTCGCCTGCAAGTAAATTGATTTTACCTGTGGCTACCAGTGCCGCCGGGGCTGCGGGTGCTGCACAGATAGCCGGTAGTACAGAGC
Source organism: Chamaesiphon sp. (assembly GCA_020059425.1). The sequence goes on from JAGVCD010000371.1 coordinate 34,305, forward strand.
CGCCCGCAACTCCCATGCCCAAAAATGCGATCGCTAAATTTACCAGGCCGAGTTCGCCAGCAGAGACTACGCCTGCATCTGAATTAGCCAGTCAGTCGGCTGCGGTTGCCCAAAATAATATCGTGCCGCTGGTTAGATCGAGCAAGGAAAGCGGCAAAGCAATTGCTGGGGAATTAGCCAAAGGGATAGAGGAAAGCAAGCCACAGGCAGAATTAGCAGCCGCTGGTTTGGCTCAATCTGTAAGTTCGTATTTACCTCGATCGCCCGCAGAAAAAGGGCCGCTTTCTAACCTAGATCAAACTGGGTTTGGATTGACTCAAGAATTTATTAAGGGCATTGACGGCAGTGCGATTCAAAATAAGTTTGAAGAGGTGATGAATCCGCCGTCAAAGTTTGCGGGTGTAGACATGGGCGGTAGTGGTGGCAATAGTTCCAGTAATGCGGTGTACTCGCCAACTTACAATCTTTCCGGTACACCACCTGAGAATTTTATTGCTGAATTGGAGAAGCACGATCGCAAGTTTATTGAGTGGTTGCAGCAGACTCAGGAACGATTTAATCGGGGGAGATATTAGGCAAGAAAAAACCGCCCGGAGGCGGTGTGTTTAACACCGTCACAAATTGTGACGGTGTAAAGCAGTTGTCGGACTTTCCGACAACTGCTAACTTAAATCAAGTTCAATTTGAATGGCATCGCCAAAGCGGTTTCGCATCAATTGCCAGAATTGAAACTCAGAGAAAGACACTTTCAAAAGCGTTCCAATTTCGTCAATATGACGCTGTAACAAAGTTTCGTCAACGTCGGGTGAAAAGTGTTCGTATGCGATCGATCGCGCTGCGGGCTATTTGGGATGCTTGGTATTGTTCGGGTAGCCAGCCTGTTACGCCGTGAATATAGCTGGTTAGACCAATAACCCCGGTAAGTTGATCTATTTCTTGCGCTTGCTCGGAACCCGAATAAGCATAGTGTTTGATAACTGCTGAGCAAAAACTAGCGTTATAGACGATCGCACCTGCGCCGCGCTTTCCAGTTCTGACGATTTCAGTAATCAATTTCAAATCCTTACCTACAAAGGATTGCAGCCACTTTGAAGGCGATTTGGTAATCAATTGTTTTTCAAGTTTCAGTATTGCTGGGTTTGTTACTCCACAGGCCCGTGCTAGCCCGCGTTGGCTCATACCTGATTCACCTGTGGCTACTAGCGTGTAATACTCAACGCCGTCACGCTTGACACGCAAAATGCTATTATTCATGTGTTGACCTGCTAACTAGGTTGACCATGCCGCTGGATCGTAAGTCCGAGCGGCACTTTCTAATATTCTAGCACCGCCTTGACAAACCCCGCTAGCATTGCTAATATCAACTCAAGCGCTGGTTAAACCCCTTTTAGGGATTGAAACGAACTCTAAAACTGTGCTTAAATTTCAATTTTTTCTCAGCCCCAAAATCCCTATTAGGGATTGAAACAATACAAAAACCACACCCCAAAAGCCCCTTCATTGACAGGGGCTTCATGCTGTGCGAGCATAAAATCACTCTTACATTTGGCTATGTTCGGAAATTTTGGCTCTATCCCTATCAAAAAAGCCACGATGCTCAATAGGTCGCGGTTTTTTCCTGTGGCTGAGGCTGATGTTGCATTGGGCTTGCCATCGCTGCAAGCGGTAAGTCGCAAGCTGGAGGATATTGAGCTAGCACTGAGTTTTTTTGGCGATAGCACTGCCGATGATGTTGCGGTGTGGCAGAGAGTAGCCAGCAGCAGAGAGCCTGCTGTGTTGGTGATTGGAGGTAAGCCACAGGGCCGATGGATTGTGACCGCGCTGACAGAAGAGATTAATCATGCGATCGACGATCGCATAGTTGCCCAAAAGTTGCGCGTCACTTTCAAAGAAGAAGGCGCATTTTTGTGGGCGGGTAATTACAGCCCCTACGAGCCTCCTCCTGTTGCGCGTCGGCAAGCTGAGCAGGGGCTGGGCGGGCTGATTGATGGATTAAAGGGGTGGCTGGGATGACAACAACATTTACGACTAGAGCTAACGATCGCTGGGATTTGATAGCCGGCGATTTGTGGCAGTTGCCAGAGTTGGGATGGGCAATTGCTGAAGCAAACCCCGATATTGCAGACAACCTTATCCTGAGTGCGGGGATAAACCTTACGTTGCCAGAATTGCGATCGCTAAGGCGGCCGCTAACTGCTGCTAATCCAGCGCGTGAGGATGACGGGGAGTTTCAGCAATTACCGCCACAAGCGCCGTCGCCGATCGTGCCTCCTAGTGGAGGGGGAGGATCGGTGGTATTCCCAATTACTGTTGCTCAGGGTGGCACAGGTGGGATTACGGCTCAGGAAGCTTTGCAAAATCTGGGAGCCGTAGCCTTAGCCAGTGTGGGAGCGATTGGGGGAGTTGCAGGGCTTGATGGTAGTGGCAGGGTGTCAGTGGCTAATTTGCCGCCATACCCCACACTAAGTAGTTTAGGAGGAATTCCACTTACTCAGAAAGGGGCTGTAAATGGTGTTGCACCGCTTGATTTTAATAGTCTTGTTCCTTCTCTCAACCTCCCCCCATATCCAACGCTAACAAGTTTGGGGGGTGTTTCTACAACTACATTTGATAATGCAATTGCGCTCAAATTGGATGCTAGCGCTCGAAATGCTGCTAATGGGGTTGCGGGATTAGATGTAAATTTATTGTTAGCTTTGAGTCAGATTCCATTAGACCAATTTTTTCCATTTACAGCAGGTGCAAGTTTCAGAGGTGGCAACATTCCAGGTGTTGGAACTACCTTGGTGCAGGCTGGTGTCGATGCTTCTGGCAATCCTAGATTGTGGTTAGTGAATGCCTCAGCACCCGCAGGAAACAGGCTAAAAAGCATCACAATTGTTAGTAATGGCAATATCCAATTGCGACATCATGCCGACAACGGAACTGATGGAAATGTATTGGAACACACGGCCAGCGGTAACATTCTCACTAATGGAACGCTACGGCCCGGAAGTGGGAATACTGCATTTACTGGTGCATCGTTTGTCGCTGGATCGATTTATTTCCGAACAGATGTAACAGGAGATAGCGGAGTCGGAACGCTTACTTATAGCGATGGTTCCGTTTGGCGAAGAATTAGCAATGGTTCGCTTGCCTCTAACCCAGATTCGGGAATTGTGGATTTAAAAAACAATCAAGATATTTTGGGGAATAAAATATTTTTGTCAAAAACACAATTTGGGAATGCTACAATTGATTTTACTAATGCTACTGTTGCCGCTGGCGTTGGAACTTTTTCGCAAGATGCCGTTTTTTCATTGCATTGCAGTGGTTCGGGATTAGGTATTTTCGCTTTTGACGTTAGTGCTTTGCGATTTGTGATTGGCTCAAATGCCGGGAGACCAATTGATTTTTGCACAAACGTAGGGGGAACACCTGGTGCAGACAACTTAGCTTCTGCTACTCCTGTGATGAAAATAATAAATAATAATATTGTAATGGTGAATCTTCCCACATCTGCATCTGGATTGACAAGCGGAATGCTATGGAGGAATGGAAATATACTAACTGTAGTGCCTTAGATTATGCTAAAACCCTCGCTTAGAATATTCCTAGAGCAAGCTGATATCAGCGCAGACATACTGCCTGATATCATTGACTGCGAGTACAATAACGAGGGCGACAACGCATCAACTCTGCGGCTAATTGTGCGCTCATCACCACGGCTGTTTAATAGCGACTGGATGCCACGCCCGTTCCAATATATTAAGTGTCAATTTTATTATGAGGGGGATTCAACTGTTTTGAATGCTGGTAATTTCCAAGTTTGGGAAGTTGAAGAGTATGTAAGTGTTGGTTATGATGTTATCCATATCAATTGCGTTTCCGTGCCAATAATAGGCCGGTTTTACGAGAAAAAAAACTTAGTCTACAAACACGTTCAATTAGAAACAATCTTGAGAGATAGAGCGCTAAATCTTCAACTAGAAGGCAAGTTTGAAGTACCACAAATTTTTATAAATATTGAGCAAAAAGAGCAGTCAGATTTAGAGTTTCTAAGAATGCTTGCAGGACAATGGGGTTTGAATGTCACCATTGATAATGGTAAATTAGTAGTTGCCGGAGATGCTTATTTTTGGAGTATTCCCCCAATCTTGACAATAGATAGATCGCATTACACAGGAAAACTCAGGCATGGAGGATATAATATGTATTCTCACTGCGAAATAAAATATAAAGTAATTTACGATCCTTTATCTGGCGACATTTCTAAAGATAAAAGTTTAAGAGTCACGGATTTTGGAGTGTTTACTGATAATATAGTTTCGTTACGTCCGTTTCGACTTCTTGAGACTGAGGCAAAATTCCCACTCGCAACAGACTATCATGCCGCTTATCAAGCAATGACAAGGTTAGCAAGAGCAAATAATGGTGCAATCACCGGACAAATAGAATCCATAGGAAGAGCCGAGTTTGTAGCGTTTAATAATATTAGAATACTTGGGAATCGCTTTAATGGAAATTATCAAATATTGAAAGCGACTCATCGTTTTAATAAAGATCGAGGGTGGGTATGCAGTTGTGATGTTCGTTTTATACCTCTTAGAGCTGGTGATCAACAACTAACCTGGTATGATATGCTATCTATATTACAAGGCTCAATCAAGGGCTTTGGCATTGACATTCCTGGTATTCCTGGTATTTGATTATGCAAGATATCCATCGCTACACGGAAGGCGTCAATCCTGGTTTTAGGGAGTTCTCTGCTGAAGATTTTGCTGAAACAACAGAAACACCCGAACAATTGATGTTAAGAAATCAGCTAAAAATATTGACTTTAGCAGAGTTTGGCAGGCTTGACTTAGAGCCTGAAGATTGGGAATATCTGATTTACTCCAAGCTCGGAGTAACCAGGTTAGATGATTGCTCGTCACTTTTTGCTATTAATGAGTTTCATCAATGGCTGCAAAGATTAGAGTCTCGGAGGGTTGAGGATGGCATTTAAGTTAGGTGAAATTAACGCAGAAATTGATGGCATAGGCGAGATTTATCAACGCGTCAAAATACTCTGTCTTACTGAGAAACGATCGTTACCCGGCGATCCTAGCTACGGCGTGGCTATCAGTCAGTACATCCCCTACTCTGAGAGCAACAAGCCTGCAATCATATCGCAGATACTGGAAGCAATTGGGCGCTATGAGCCTGATATCAGGGTAGCCAAGATTGAGGTGAGTGGTAATATCACGATTACTGTTGAAGGTGTTGGAGCAATTGTTATATGAAAGGAATGAACGAATGGATAAGAGATATAAATGCTAATCCGCAAAAACTTGCTAGGTTTACTATGTTAAGAATAGTCCAAGATTGGTGCAAGGATTTAAACAATATTCCACACGGAATTATTAGGGGAATATTGTTTAGTGGCGACAGATTTACTTGCTGCGATGAGGCAGTTATAGCTTACGATAACGATACTTTTGTCGGCATTGCAACTATCTCATTTAAAGGCGAAGATTACAGCGGTAAACCAGAGGTTGTAGGGCTGTATGTTGTCCCCGCGTTTCGATGTAAGGGGTATGGGTTTATGCTGCTGAAAGATGCAATTTTGCGGTGTTTGGATGCGGGCGATCGCGTTCAGGTTGTGGCGGTTAGCGCAAACGTGGATCGCTTGTGGAGAAATTGCCGGAATCTATCAGGGCTAAGGTGGATTTTTCTGATTGCAGTTTGGGGCTAAATTTGATAGATTCCTGATTTTTGTTATTGGGTGTGGTAGTATAGATACAGGCAAGGTCGTTGCAAGCGACCTCTTTTCAGCCTGTATCAACCAAATCAGAGGAAACCTGACATGGCTAACAATATTATAGCAACAGACAATGACAACTTTGCAGTCGTTTTTAATGTTCGACTGATAATGTTTGACTATTTCAAAAAATCATGGTTTTGTGTCTACGAACAAGATGAGGTTTATGTTGTTCCCCCGGAAAAACAATATTGGGATGGAAAAACTTTTCTGCTCAGAGAATCTTACGAAGAAGATGGAAAAACTTTTTTGATTTATCATCCTGAGGTAGATAGTTTTTACCTTAGCTAAATCTAACCAAATTTTAGTAAACAAACCCACTAATTCCAATAATTAGCGGGTTTGTTTACTAAAATTTGGTGTATAATACAAAATACGGGCAAAAGGGCGTGCGACCGCCCCGATATCAACCCGCCTCTCCCTTCAGTAAGGAGAGTGACCACAAATCAGAGGATACCTGAATCATGGCTAACAACAGTTTAGAAGTTTTTCGCACATCTATCAAGCTCGGCAGTATCGAGATTGATGCGTACACAGCGCATCAAAAAGATGAGCATGGTCGCTGGATTAATTACCTCAGTGGTGCGGGAATGGCGACAAGTATTAAATTACACAGAAATACCACGTTACAAAATCGGATGTCTGAAGAGCTAAAAGCTTTACTGGGGAAGGACTTTACCACGTTACAAGGCAAATATCGCAACAGCCAAAATTCTTTTTCTAAGGTTGAGCTTTGGACAACAAGCCAAGCTCCAAAATATTGGCGGTATCACGATCGAAAGGGGAACCAAATTGCTGGACTGATTATTGATGCTTTAACTGGGGTGAGTCTTGACGCTATCATCAACGATCGCTTCAAGCGAACCTACTCGCTAGGAAGCACCGAGCAATGGGTTAACCAAATTATCAACAAAACACCTGATACCGACCGCCCTGTTCATTTCAATAAAGACTGGCAAAAAGAAGCAACCCGCGTCACTGGGCATCATTGGCAAGGATTGGCGATGGCTAACTTCATTCATCGCGCAGTCTACAAAATGTTTGGTTCTGCGGTGCAAAAACGCTTAAATGAGGTCAACCCCTATGGCGATTCTGGAGTGCGTCGCGACGCTTTGCATTATCAGTTTTTCGTTACTAATGCTGACGAGAAATTGGTGCGAGCACAAATCCAGACAACTTACACCTTGCTTAAAATAAGTGCTTGCGAAAGTGATTTTTGGAGGCACATGAGCAATCACTTTGGCAACGCAATTCAGCTAGAAATTGACCTCTAAAAATAACCCGCCAATTTTAATAATTGGCGGGTTTCTTTTTGAGGGTGTAGTATAATAAGGATAGAACGGCTCCCTTGAGTAAGGAGCCTGACCACAAATTAGAGATTACCTAATCATGGCTAGCAACAATACTATCACGGTAGTCGCGCATCCACAGTACAGCAGCGACCAAATTGAGCTAATTAAGCGCACCATCTGCATGGGTGCAACAGACGACGAACTGGCTATGTTTGCCAGTATTTGTAACCGTACCGGGCTAGACCCATTTGCCCGCCAAATCTACGCAATCAAGCGCTGGAATAGCCAATTGAGAAAGGAAGTGATGAGCTTCCAAGTATCGATCGATGGCTTTCGGATTATTGCCCTTCGCAGCGGTCAATATGCAGGGCAATTAGGGCCGTTTTGGTGTGGTGAAGATGGGGCATGGATTGATTGCTGGTTAAAACCTACACCACCCCTAGCAGCTAAAGTTGGGGTGTTGAGGCATGATTTCAAAGAGCCTGTTTGGGGTGTGGCTAAATTTGATAGCTACTGCCAAAAAAACAAAGATGGTTCGCTAAGCTCAATGTGGGCAAAGATGAGTGATTTAATGCTAGCTAAGTGTGCGGAAGCTCAGGCACTTCGTAAAGCTTTTCCACAAGATTTATCGGGATTGTATACACCCGATGAAATGGCACAAGCCGACAATCCGCAAGCAGTTTACAGTCAATGGAAAACTGCATCTGATGCAATCGATTGGGCAGTTAAGGAAACTGGATTAGAGCGTGAGTGGCTAGAATCAGAGTTTGCTGCTTTGCCCGAAGTAAATGGCAAAAAAGCGGTGGCATGGGTTAGTTTCATCGGCAGTTGTGCGAAGGGGGCGGTATGGTAAAAAAAATAGTATTCAATGGTGATACGCCATTAGAAAGAGCATTGAGAAAGCCACAAAAACCAGAGCCTATCTCAGTAAAGCCCGCCCTTTTTGCTCGAAATCCTAAGCACAAATACGGCACTTGCTGGCAGTGTGGGAGTGCAAAAAGCATTCCCGGCGGGGATTATTTCAAATGCGACAATTGCGGTTGGCTAGTAATTAAATAAGGAGCAAAACTCATGACTAATGTTAAAGAATTTTTGAGTAAAGCAGGAACTATTACCCTTTGTGGTTCTACTCGCTTTTATGAGGCTTATGTAGCTGCAAATCGGTTACTTACACTCAAAGGCTGGACTGTACTGAGCTGCGGACAATTCGGTCATTCTTACCATAAAGAAGTAGCTGGGGAGATACCGTTAGCTAAGATAAAGGCTTTGCATTTTTGGAAAATTATGCAGAGCGATGCAATTTGCATCGTGAATGGCAATCAATATTTAGGCAAGTCATCGAAGCTAGAAATTGACTTTGCAATTAAAAACGACAAGTCAATTATTGAGTTTGAAGCGACAAGTTTGCACGATGGAATATTTGAGGTTATTGATACTCGTCCTCAAGTTTACCCGACATTAGATGAATTCCTACTAAGCGAAACCTGGCAAAAGTTTACACAAATCAACCCTAATTTTTATTAAGGAAAGACCATGACTGACAACAACAAAACCTGTGCTAATTGCAAATACTTCAATGGAAACCCAGGCGTAGGATTTGGGTATTGCTACGAACATTCTGAAGGAACAAAATCGACTGACACTTGCTATTGCTTTGTTAAAAAAGATTAGGAGAATAAACCATGACTACAGGTATTGAATGGACAGATCGCACCTGGAACCCAATTACTGGCTGCGACAAAGTAAGCCCCGGCTGCGCTCACTGCTACGCAAAGGAAATTACCCAGCGATTTCCTAATGGGTTTCCCAATGGATTTAACCTGACAATGCATCCCGACCGCCTTGACTACCCTATTAAATGGCGAAAACCCAGCCTTGTTTTTGTCAATTCAATGAGCGATTTGTTTCACAAAGATGTACCGCTCGAATTTATTCAAAAAGTATTTGACGTGATGGGACAAACACCCCGTCACACCTATCAAATACTAACCAAGCGACACAAGCGCTTAGTTGAGTTAGCACCACATCTTAACTGGCACTCTAATATTTGGATGGGTGTATCAGTTGAGAACCAGCAATATACCCGTAGAATTGATGCTTTAAGGCAGGTTCCGGCTGCTGTTAGATTCCTTTCCTGCGAACCGCTTTTAGGGCCGCTAAATTTAAATTTAGAGGGCATTCACTGGGTAATAGTTGGGGGAGAGTCAGGGGCTGGCTATCGCGCACCAAATCCCGATTGGGTGCGCTCGATCCGCGATCGATGTCAGGATGCCAATGTCGCGTTTTTCTTCAAACAATGGGGAGGACGCACACCTAAAGCTGGGGGGAGGTTGTTGGATGCAAAAATTTGGGATGAAATGCCTGTTTGAATTTTTATTGAAGGAGATTTCAATGGCAATCTGTGTAGATTTCCTACAGACCATCCCACCCCAAAAAGCCTCTGTTGCTCGGTATGGGGATAAATGGTGTCATTTGTTTACCGATGAAAATAGCCAAGAAGAAGACTTGCATCTGTTTGCGGAAAAATTAGGCTTGAAAAGAGCTTATTTTCAAGATCATCGACTTCTTGCTCATTACGATCTAACTCCTACTAAACGCGCATTAGCCTTAAAGTATGGAGCCGTAGAAAGGCAAAGCGCTGATATTGTCAAACAACGGTTAAAAGAGAAAAAGCTCTAATCTAACCACCGCCTGCATCTCCTACTGGTGCGGGCGGTTTTTCTTTGGCTAATTGTGCCAGTTCCGCATCGGCATCGGCAACAAATCCAAGCTGTTCGATTGCCGTCTTTTTACTGACAAGCCCCTGAGATTGTGCCTGCAAAAGTAAGTTTTTATGTTCAATTCCACGCTCAACTCGCGGCAAAACCTTGACTGAGATTTTAGATTTAACACCTAATAAATAGCTGCACACAGACAGCAGATCGCTGAAAGCATAGCCAAGTTTGCGGGCATCAGAGCCTACATAATCAGAGAAATCTCTACGACTTTGCTCTCGACTGATACCGCTTAAAAGCAAGTCCGCTCCTAATACAAAGGATTGGTCAGCTTGGGCATAGATTGACTGACTGAATATCTGAAAAGTCTCAATAAAAGTTTTTGGGTCAATCGGCTGCTGTAGCCTGATATCAGGCTGCGTGTAGCCAACAAGGTTATTGCGTTCATCATTCAGCGGAAGCCCCTGCACAAACCGAGTAATGCCCGCACCGCTGGCTAATCCTTCAGGGTTTGGGGTAAAAACCTCTCTGCCTTGCGCGTCGTATTCCCACTTTCCCGGTGGCTGTGCGTTGAGTATCGACTCTTGAATCCATCCCGAATAAGCCAGATTGTGGGGCAATAGAGTTAATGCAAAGTTAATTGCATTTTGGTTCTCCTTAATTGATTTAGTCACCATTGCTGGCAAATTGATTTCAATTACTGTAAATCCACCGCCTAAGTCAAGCAAAAACTCTCTAACAACTTCATTCTTAAATATAGTTTGAAAGACTGTTAAGCCTTTACTTAGAAACTGGCGTTCAATAAAACTTTCGCCGTTTTCAGTGTAGTGATAGTCAAATTGGGTAAGAAATCGATCGTTATTTCTATAAGCAACCACGCTACCAATTGGAGCGCAATGCACTTCTAGCGCTTCTTCCTTGGTTTCCGTGGTATAGGATTGCTGGAAAAATAATCGGAGGTACGATCGCCCGTCAATTTTTGCCTTGAGTGCTGCTTCTTCCAGCGGATTACCAAATACCCCGGCATTTTCTCGCTCCCATTTAGCTGTCAGCGCCGACAGCACTGGATCGAGTGTGGATAGGTGGCTGGGGGACAATGCTGCCAAATGGCGATCGACCACCTCAGCAATTTTGTTGCAACTTTGAAAGTTGCGGGCAATCGCTTGACTTGTGCGCTGATTTTCGGGCTGGCTTAGATCGAGGATCGATTCTAGCCAAGCGGACAGAAAGGCTTCCCCTGTGTACCATTCCCAGTTGCTTTGTGTAGAGGAAAAGTTTGGATAACGGTTGTCAGGGTATTTTGACATATTGCCTAAAACATCAATGGTGTCCGGGTCTTGCGCTATTTATTATAGTAGGTCAAAATAGTAATATAAAAAAATTGGCTCCCTGCACCTAAAGGTATTTATCAGATACCACACAGAAAAACCAAGAAAACAAATTTTTGAATATAACCCCATTATAAGGTGCAGGGGGCTGATTGGCAAGTAGGAGCCGATCAGAATGTCAAATCTAAAAGCTACAAACAAATCAAAGCCTTGCCCAGTATGCGGCACAACCTCTAACGCTTGCCGAGAGCAGACTGACGGCGACCAAGAATTGTGGCACTGTCGCACTTATTCCGATGCGAGTAAAGGCGAGAAAATAGCCGGAGTGGATGGCAGGCGATATATTTGCCTGTCGCCACTCCGGGGCCACACCGCGATGTTTGGTGTGGATAAGGGCGTGTGGTCGGCAGAGGAGAAGGAAGAATACCAGCGTCGGCAATTAGATCGGCGGGTAGAAAGCGATCGCCGCAGGGCTGAAGCGCTGGCAAAGGAGATGTCAGCGGGCGATCGCGATAAATACTTCAAGAAAGTGCTTGGCGAGCTGGGATTGCTGGAAAGCGATCGCCAAAATTTGCTCGATCGGGGCTTCACTGATAACCAGATCGAGGCAATTGGCTTTCGGTCGCTAATTCCACAGCAGCCGCTGACCGGAAACTACCCGCACAATCTGCCGGGTTATCAATTTGGGTTTGGGGCTGGCAAGCTTCAAAATTCCGGCGCGGGTATTTTATGCCCGATTCCCGATTGGCAGGGCAATATCGTAGGGGCCCAGATTCGGCTCTCGAAAGTTGGCGAAGGTGATGGCCGGTATCGCTGGCTATCTTCAAAAAACAATTCATCACACCTGAACGGTGAAAATCCGATTGCTTGTTGGGATAAGGCAGAGGATAAGGTTGATAAAATTTGGCTGGCAGAAGGTACGGGTATCAAGCCCGCACTGGCAAGTCTCAGGCTGGGCGCTCCTGTGGTTGGCGCGGCCGGCGGACTGTTTGCCTCTAGCCCCAAAAATACTGAGGCAGCACTCGCACACCTCAGCCAAAAGTACGGCACTCGGTCGCTGGTGTTAGCCGCCGATGCTGGGGATGTGGTGAATCCACAGGTGATGAATCGGTGGAGAATACAGGTAAGTTTTCTTGAAAAATTGGGTTACACCGTAGCGTTCGCTTGGTGGGGTCAAGTTAGCAAAGAGTCAGATGATATTGATGAACTGGCTAACTTTGATGGGATTCGATACATCAGCCCTGATGAGTTTTGGGCGATCGCTGACAAACCAAAGGTGATTGCAGAAGTGCAATCGTCGGACGCTTCAAGCGATACGGAACTTGGAGCTTGGATTGAAGGTAAAAAGTTTACTGCTGACGACAAATTTAGTAGTAAATATTACGAATATCGAGCGCCAAATCAAGGCGAAATTCTACTTGGCAAATCGCCAACGGGTACGGGAAAAACTGAATATGTAGCCAGATTATTTAAAGAAGGCGGAGAGTTCGCAAACAAGAAATTAATCGGGTTCTTTTCAAGAAACAGCTTGATTGTTAATACCTGCAAACGCATTAACGGGCTATTTCAGTTGAGCGACGAGAGAGCGATGATGGTGAAAGATCCTACTGGGAAAGTGGGATTATGCACCAACAGCATTAAGAAATTTTCAAATCCAGAATGGTTTGACGATGCTGTCATTTTTGTGGATGAGCTTGAATCGGTGATGAGCCACATCCTGGTTAGTAGTACGCACAAAAAGGATCGAGTTGAGGCTCTAAACTTGCTTAGAGAAGCCTTTAGTCGGGCATACTGCGTTATCGGAATGGATGCGAATTTGACCGATCGCGCTGCTGATTGGGTACAAACTCTTGCACCCCAAAAACGGGTAACAAAGGTTGAGAATACTTTCAAACAACTGAGGGCAAATGTTGAGTTGTTTGCCGGAACTCCGAGGAAATCGGGCAAATTGAACAGCAAGAAAATATCTCCTTTGGTGGGCGCGATGCTATCAAGCACAAAGCCATTTTTGGTACTATCTGACAGCCAAATCAAGCTAGAACAAATCGAAAAGATATTGGTTGAAAATGGGAAAACTGGCATTAGGATCGACAGCAAAACATTAAAGCCAGACAGCGAGGAAAAGCACTGTTTAGCCGATGTCAACGATTATATTAGAGAGAGGGTAAAAGAGGGAAAACCTATCGATTATTTCCTCGGTTCCCCTTCTTTGGGTGTCGGCGTTGATATCAACGTCCCTGGCTACTTCTCTGACAGCTACGTGCTGTTATCAGGGGTACTAGGGACTGACGATGCGATGCAACTGGCTGGCAGATGCCGAGATACTGGGACACTTTGGCACATTTCTACACCAGAAAAGTCGTTTCTTCCTAGTAAGAATTTTATAGGATTCGACAATTTTGATGTCGCCAAAATGTCACAGAGATTGATTGAATTTTCCAGGATGGACATCAGTCATCTTAAAAAGCAAACCTCGAAACTGGCAGAAGAGTTTAGCCAGTGGATAGAGGAAGCTAGAAGTAATTCAGATTCGCATTTTGCCTTGATGTTATTGGGTAAAGATGCCTACGAGAAACGCAACCTTAAACGCTGCCTCAAGTATGCTTTGGAGACGGCAGGGCATTCGATTAAAGAGGTTTCTGATATTGAAAATCAGAGGATCGAGGCATTGCTTGAACTTTCTAAAGAGGAGATAAAGGAGAGGACAGCACAGGAGATATTTGAAGCGCCTGACATTACAGAGGAAGAGGCAGAGCAACTGTCGCGCTCTTATACTTCTACTTGGGAAGAGAGGCTGCAAATTAAGAAGGCCGCAATCAGGAGGCTTTGCCCTGGATTAGATGAAACTGAATTTTGGACACAGGATTTATTCTATTATTTGGAGTGGGAGAATACTAGGGCAATTTCACAAGCTAATTTGCTTTACCTCTTCAATAACCCAGAGGTAGCCACCAAGAAACAGGTCAACACTTGGGCAAGAATAGCAGCCGATCGCAAGCTGTTTTTGCCCGATTTGAACTCCGACAAAATGCGAGTTGAAGCGCTGCGATTTTTGAAGTTAGAACAATTTTTAGATCCTGACAAACAGTGGCACAAAAACAGCCCTGAGATACTTGAACTGGTTAAAAAAGGGTCAAAGCAAACAGTACAAATTAATTTAGGAAAAGTCCCTAAAAACAAACTTGGTGAGGCTGACGGCATCAAATACCTGTCAAAATTGCTGGAGATGGTCGGCTTGAAATTGGGCAAAGCTAGTTTATTGCCAAGGGTTGAAGGTCAGCCCAGAGTCAGAGTTTATGGGCTTGATGCAAAAACCTTGCACAGTCCGCTAAGATTAGCGATCACCGAAGCGGTAGAGCGCCGCTATCAGGAGTTTGATCGTGAGTGGGTGCTACCCGAAGTGTTGCAGGTTCCAGTGCAGCAGCCAGCAGTTGAGGAAGAGCAGCCAGTAATTGAGCCTGAAACCGACGCTGACGGCATTGATTGGCGCGGGGTGACTGTGGAGCTTAAAGAAGCTTTTGGAGGGTTTATGGCGGGCGCAAGATTAGAGCTAGTCACTCAACCGCAGCAGATTGGCGATCGGTTAATGGTTTGGGCGCGATCGGTTTCAGGGCAAATTCGGGTAGAATGGGATTTGTTAAGCTTATGTTTTGATTAAAAAAAAGAGGAAAGTATGGGACAACGCAATAAAGTAGCCGTTTTTAGTAAGCAGCCCATTACTCACGAGAGATTAATGGTTGAGGCTTGTGAAGGAGCCTACAAAGCACTCCAAGTTCTGAGAGAAATTTCGGAAAATGCAAGTTGCGAACCGCGAGATCGGATTGCGGCAAGTTACAAGCAGATAGAAACTTACGTTAAACTAGCTGGTTTAGTTGAGGTTGATTCAATCGAATCATTACCTGTTCTCAGAGCGATCGGAAATGCTGGTAACTAGGTCGATTTACAAGCAATATCAAAAAGCTCAAGCCAAGTCGGTTGGGGCTAGCCTTGATTTGCTTATTCCCGATACTTGGCACGAGTTTTGCTCAAATATTTATATGAGAAGTGGGGGGGGGATGCGTCAGTTTGTCCCCTACAAATATCAAATATTACTAGAAGAATTAATTAGAAAATACAATAATATAACAGTTGTAAAAAGCCGACAGCTTGGTACAACTCAAATGTTAATCTCTCTATTTTTGTATGAAGCTATTAAAAATCCGGCTTATGTTGCATCTGCATTTATGCGGAATGATGATGATGCGATAGCCATCAATCAAAGAATTCGCAGGCTAGTAGAGCAAACAGAGATACCATTAGCCACAGAAGAAAATAAACTGATTCGACTGGCTAACGGCGCTGAAATACGCACCCACAATAGCAGCAAAGAAGGCAATAGAAGTGCCGACAGCGTGTGCGCTCTGCTATTTGATGAAGCGGCATTCCAGCGCAATATTAAGAGCATTTATGCGGCAAGTACAGCATCAACTATCCTCACAGGAGATAGCGCTAAAATCATAGTAGTCAGTACCCCGTCGGCTAAGTCTGGCTGGTACTGGGATTTGCTAACCGAAAATAATGGCGATCGCGACGTAGAAGAGATTTGCAAAGTAGTTGGTGAAGGTCAGCTTTACTCGGACGATCTGCCTGGTTTTTATTGGTTTGAGGATGAATTAGGCGGGTGTAAAGTGTTTATCCATTGGAAATGCCACCCGGTTTACAGCCAGTGGCCCGATTTTGTCGATCGCATGGCTAAAAAGTACAAGTTGGATAGCGCTGATGCAGAGCGTGAGTTTAATCTAGTGTTTCACGATCCGGCTATTGAAGTGTTTAGCGCTGAGTCAATTATTGACGCTGAAAATGCGTTTGAGGAGCCTGAAGACAAATCAAAATGCTCAGTAGGCTTGTACGTGTCAGAAACTTACTCAACTGCTGTAGCTTTGATTGATAATGTGGTTATTAAGTCGATAAGCGAAAAAAATCCATCGGCTAACACAGCAATTGGATTGATTTCTAGAATATCTGATGAATACAGCATTTCTTCTATTGTTCTGAAACGCGCTGATGGAGGTGAAGAAATAGCCAGAAGGCTAAGAACTCAGCACCACAAAACTAGAATTATTGACATTCCTAAATCTGAATATCCTAATGCAATTGCCAGCCTAAGTGTCCTTCTAGATGAAAGGAAACTTAATATTCCAAAATACAAAAGTCCATTGCACGACCCTCCAATTGCTAAGCACTTACGGGATTTTAGAAGGCAAGATAACAAGCTGGGAAGCCTTCAAAAAGATAAGCGCGATGATTGTGCTTGGGCGCTTGCTTTTGCAGTGATGGCAAGCGAGAATGGGAGCAAGCGATTGCCTTTTGGGAGTGGATGATATGCAAATGCAAAAATTAGAAATACTAGCATAAAGGCGGTTTAATCATGGCTGTAGCTTATAACCCTAACTTCCCGCAACCGGAAAGGTTTGTGCTTCTGGGGAAAGACGAGCCTTATCCAAGTTTTTAGATAAAAACTTTGCTTTAACAACAGTTAAATGCTACAATAACAATGAATCTGCTATCCCCTCCAAGCGTTAGATTGAAGTTAAGATAGTGGCGGTCGTAAGGGGTATAAGACCGTCACCCTGCACGGGGTCATAGTAAAGTTGGTAGGCGGTAAACTTTCTTAAAGTGCAAAAAATCGCCAAGAAAAAACACCCATTTTGTTAATCAAAACAGGCTAACAGCGGGTGTTTTTTCTATGCAATCCAATCAGGTAATTTTGCTAATTCGATGGAGCCAAATATGTTGCGGATTAGCCAGCGATTCGGGACTGCATAATCTACTAATTAAACCCCATGAGTAATGCAAATTTTTGCCTTTTTCGGGGTTAACGTCATCATTGCGATCGTAACCCCAATCATACCACTCGCCCCAAGGATCGTGAACAAATACCCCTTTGTCGTCAAATCCGTGAGCAGCTATAATATGCCCAAAGCGAGTAAAATAACCATGCAAAATACACGGCACACCACTTGTAAGGGATTGCTTAATGTCAGTCAAAGTGCCATTTGTAGTCAAATTGTTTTTGATATCAGGGTAACTTTCGGCAACAGCTTTTAATCCTTGCGGATCGTGCCTTGACCAACCATTATTAAGGCATCGCTGATAAATCTGATCCTCTAATTGCGGGTAACTTGCATCACCTCGAATACCTAAATGCAGCAAGCACATTGCGACACTGGTTACATTGCAACTACCTGATGGATTTAATTGGTTATCGCGTTGATTTCGATATGGAAAGTTCTTGATAAGAATGCTGTTCATTTTTTTATTTCTGATTCTTTAATTGGTACTGGAGGTTGCGCGCTGTTAAGATTGTTGTAAAATTCTTGCAATCGCTGCTTCCATTTAGGATTAGATTGCAATAAATTTAGCTCTACCCCAGGATCTAAAATTTCCTCAACTAAATTTTTACACAATTCATTATATTCTGGGACACTCAAGCTTTTTCTAACTAAAAAAGCCGAGACATTTTGCTCAACCCCTTTTTTGACCAAAGCATCTGGGACTGGAAATTGGATTGCGACTATTCGACTATCTAGCCGAATTTTTTGCTGATAGCACCAACCACCAACCCGCTCAATCCTAGGAGAAATAAGCTCAGAGATTACATCTTGAGATCGACTCAACTGATAAGTCAAAAACATTAATCCCAACAACATTATCAAACAGGCAAGAAATAAAAGCTTGCGAGTTGAGTTAACTATTGTTAACAGTCGTTCGATAGCCGTAACAATTGTATTTAAGATTTCGCCCATATGTTTTGTAAATGTATTGTAATATACATTTTAAATTTACCAAGCTTTATCTAAATCTTACATTATTTTTTTAAGCAACAAAAAAGCCCCGGTTGGGGCTTATCCTGAGTTGTGGGATAGCCACGACTTAGCAGTAAACCAGCCCGTAACTGGTTGTGCGCTCGAAGGATCGGCGAGGTGGTCAAGGATAGTTAGGAGTGTGGGCATCTGCTTAGCGGCAGTCTCGCGAACTTGGAGGTAGTCGCTAGCCAGTTGGATAATCTCAGCTTGCGTCTTGCCGGCGAGGTTGGCGGGT
>JAGVCD010000373.1 GCA_020059425.1 Chamaesiphon sp.
AAAATCACATTGAGTCAATTTTTCGATGCCGCTCCAGGCTTCATCCGGCAAGTCGATACGCAGTGTTTGCAGACCAATTTTATTGGCATAGCTCAATTTGCAGGGTTTAGTGCTGGTGAGCTGCTGTTGTTGATAGTAATAGCAGGTACTGTTTTCACCAATAGCCATCCATTCACCATTTGCCCAAGCAGGCTTTGTCACTGAGCATAACGCGATACTCCAGGCCACTAGGCCAAGAATTCGCTTTTGATGAATAGTATCAGTAACGAGGTGAAGCAGCCTCTGGCCACCGTTGATTTTAGTAATCAAGATCTTGTCTAGAAATGGTGTCTAAACATAGAATTCCACCAACACCGCTATTTCTATCAAAGTCTCTAGACCTTTGCTTTAGATAACAACGGAAATCCCAGTTCTTCCCGCTGAGCAACATAAGCCTGGGCTACTTGCCGCGCTAGACTACGCACCGTCCCAATATACCTGGTACGTTCCGTCACCGAAATCACTCCCCGCGCATCGAGCAAGTTAAAGGTATGCGAACATTTCAACACATAGTCTAAACTGGGCATCACCAGCTTACGTTCCAATAGCTGCTTAGCTTCTTGCTGGTACAAATCAAACAGCGTGAACAATAGTTCTGGATTAGCCGCCTCAAAATTATAAGTGGATTGTTCAATCTCATTCTGCAAGAAGATATCAGCGTAGGTGAAAGTGTCGTTCCACTGGAGTTTATCGAAGGAATTCACCCCTTGCAGCTCCAGACAGAGCCGCTCTAAACCATAGGTGATTTCGATCGATACTGGCCGACAATCGATGCCGCCGCACTGCTGAAAGTAGGTAAACTGGGTAACTTCCATGCCATCCAGCCAGACTTCCCAGCCTACACCCCAGGCACCCATGGCGGCATCTTCCCAGTTATCTTCCACAAACCTGATATCGTGATCTTCGGTTTTAATTCCTAAAGCGCGCAAAGAATCTAAGTAAGTTTCTTGAATTCCACTGGGAGAGGGCTTAATCAGTACTTGATATTGATAGTAGTATTGATAACGATTCGGATTCTCCCCATAACGACCATCCCCCGGTCGCCGACAGGGTTCCACATAGGCCACCGCCCAGGGTTCTGGACCGAGCGATCGCAAGAAAGTATGGTGACTTTTGGTACCGGCCCCTTTTTCCGTATCGTAGGGTTGGGCAATCATACAGCCCTGGTCGCTCCAAAACTGATTGAGAGTAGCAATGACAGATTGAAAATTCACGTAAGATGCTCCGAAAAGTTAGCGTAGGGTATGGCATTGAGCCTGGTGGCGGAGGAGATGATCGCAAAGTACCAGGGCGACCATCGCTTCGACCATTGGTACTGCCCGGGGCAACACACAAGGATCATGACGACCTTTGGCTGCCAGGGTGGTTTCTGTTTTATCAGCATTGACGGTGCGTTGCTCTTTTCGAATCGTCGCGGTGGGCTTAAAAGCTACTCGAATAATGATGTTCTCGCCATTGGAGATGCCGCCTTGGGTACCGCCAGAACGGTTTGTCCGCGTACGAATTGCGCCGCGATCGTCAGTGTAAAATTCATCATTGTGCTCGCTACCAGTCATCAGCGTACCGGCAAACCCCGAACCGATTTCAAAGCCTTTAGTTGCTGGCAGTGACATTACACCTTTAGCGATATCTGCCTCCAACCTGTCGAATACTGGCATCCCCAAACCTTTGGGCATATTGCGCACCACGCATTCTACCACCCCGCCGATCGAGTCGCCCTCTGCCATCATTGCTTTAATTTTGGCAATCATCAGATCGGCACAGACCGGATCTGGGCAGCGCACATCATTACTCTCCACCTGCGCCATCGTCACTGTATTACTATCAACAGTGGCTTCCATATCCTGAATCCGCTTAACATAGCCAAGCACTTCGATATTATTCGCAATTTGCAGAATCTTCTTGGCAATCGTGCCCGCAGCGACTCGCCCGATCGTTTCGCGGGCGGAAGATCTACCGCCACCTGACGGGTCGCGAATCCCATATTTGGCATCGTAAGTCGCATCGGCATGGGAAGGACGATAAGTTTGCACCATCTGGCTATAGTCCTGAGATCTGGCATCCTTATTTCTGACCTGAATATTAATCGGGGTGCCAGTAGTTTTGCCCTGAAATACTCCAGACAATATCTCGCAGAGATCGAGTTCGTTCCGGGGTGTAACCAGGTCGCTCTGCCCAGGTCGCCGTCGATCGAGTTCAACTTGGATTTCGGCGGCGCTAATCTCGACCAGCGGGGGACAGCCATCAATGACGACTCCGACCACACCGCCATGGGATTCGCCATAGGTAGTAATCCGAAATAAATGTCCGAAGGTATTGCCCATAATTCATGCTCTATATTGTCTGCGCCGCCCATCAATAATATCGCAAAGCCACTTAAACTTACAGCTAGACATCAATCGAGCGTGGCAACGGCTGAAAACGAATGGGAGTATCCGTATAGGCTGGAGTCCAACCGTTGGTATCAATAAAATAACGCACAGCCTTGAGACTACGACTGGCGCTGAGATGAAACCAATGCTCGGTGCCAGCTGGGACATTGATATATTCTTCAGCTTGTACAGTTAATTCTATTTGGGAACCATCCGGACGCACAAAGCCAAAGACCCCCTCCCCAGCGATGACGTAGCGCACTTCGT
>JAGVCD010000286.1 GCA_020059425.1 Chamaesiphon sp.
CCCCGGAAAACAACGATAAATCGCCACCTCATCCGACAACGGCTTAACATAATAAGCCGTCGTCAAAGTCTTAATAAACCTGTCCCGCAACTGCCGCGCTGCATAACCAATTCCTACAATCGCCGCATCCTCCAACCTCGGCAACAACAACACCACCGGACGATCCTCCGCCACCCCACACAACTTCTCAATCTGCTCCACCTCCACCGCCGACGGCTCCACCGCCACATAGATCCGATCCTCCGGCTGAATCTTATCAATCACCGGACTACGGCTACTGCCCATATCACTAATCTGAAACCCGGCCTCCGGCCAATCTCGCCGCGCCAAAGCCGCCGCCCCCGTATCCGTAAACAACACCCGCAGCGTTGCCCCATATTCTTCTGCCAAAAACGGCAAAAACTGCTGAGCCACCCCCATACTCCGCAACTCCGGATAGACAATCTCTACCGTAATCTTCGGATGGCCAGCCGCAATCGCCGCTTGGGTCGCTACCTTGGCTTGTTCGATCGCTTCTTCAATACTTTGGGGCAACATAGCAGTTAAAAATCTTTTTTAAGGGGGATAAAGAAAATTCTAATCCCCCAGCGGTGCATTACACCAAGAACTCTTGATAAGCCGCCGTCCCATAGACCATATTTTTATCAAATGCCGATAGCACCTGGTTCTTGGCATTATCCGATGTTAAACACTGACAGACCAGGCTGGCCACGTCCGATCGACAGATGCTCCCGGCCACATGGGTATCCAACGTCAACACCCCATTCCCCGTGGCTGGCTCCGATTTCAAACCACCAGGGCGGACGATCGTGTAATTCAAGCCACTATCGATCAAGTATTGCTCGGCCTTCTCCTTATCGGCTAGCACGGCTGCCAATGATTCATAAGCCGCTGCCGGAATGGCATCCTTGGTCGCCCCCGCACCCAACGAAGACACCAGGATAAACCGACCCACGCCGCTTTTTACTGCCGCATCAATCAACTGCTTATTCCCCAAGAAATCTGCCCGCTGACCATCCTGGGGCATCCCACCAATAGTGCTAACGATCGCACTAATCTGACCGGTCATGGCATTAGTTACATCGGCCACATTCAAAGCATCGCCCACCACTGTCTCTACATTATTCAGTGCTTGCAGATCGGGCTGGGCAGCAGGCGACCTCACCAGCGCTAACACTGGTAAGTTTTGAGTAGCCAGAATCCGGGCTATTTGGTTACCAACACCACGGCTAGCACCAGCGAGAAAAATTGAGCCAGAAGTTGTCATAGTTATAATGCAGATAGAACTTCACTTCAAATCCTAGCAAATCTCTGTGAGTAGATTTGGCGGTTCTCCACATTGGGGCATACGTATTGCCTCAAACCGTTGGCGGTCTCTTCTCATCACTCCGACCAAAGCTATTTATAATGAAGTGAACAGATTATTGAGACTGTGAATTCATGCTACTTAATTCATCTCAACAGCAAGCTGCACCAGGCTTTCTTGATCAAGCAAGAGCAGTCCCCCCGCTAGAAAATGGCGATCGCTTATCTCGGGCAGAATTTGAGCGTCGATATGCCGCCGCACCTCATATTCCGAAAGCTGAACTAATTGAAGGAGTTGTTTACTTGGCCGCAGCACTCAGATTTAGAAGCCATGCCCAGCCCCATGCCCAGTTGATTGGCTGGCTTTTCAATTATCAAATTGCCACCATCGGAACGGCCTTGGCCGATAATGCGACGGTGCGACTCGATCTTGATAATGAACCACAACCAGATGTTGCTCTGTTTATTGAACCAATGGCTGGTGGTCGGGTCAAAATCTCTGATGATGATTATATTGAAGGTGCTCCAGAATTAATTGCAGAAGTGGCAGCGAGTACGGCAGCTTATGATTTGGGAGATAAGAAAGTAGCTTATCGCCGCAATGGAGTGCAGGAGTATATTGTTTGGCAGATGTTTGAGAATAAATTAGATTGGTTTGTGTTGGAAAATGATGAATATGTGAATTTATTACCTGATGACGATCGCATTATTCGTAGTCGAGTATTTCCAGGGTTGTGTTTGGCTGTCGATGCTCTATTGACTGGGGATATGCGGCAAGTTATGGCTATCTTGCAAAATGGTCTGGATTCTTTGGCACACCAAGAATTTGTCCAACAACTCGAAATATAGAAATGGTGGTAAGTTCGATCGAATGCTGAGTTGCCCAGTTAATTTCTCCATGTTGATCCTGCCTGGTTTACTGGAAGCGATCGATGTCCACATTGCCACCACTCACAATAACGCCAATGCATTGGCCATTTGTTATTAAATGTCATTATCACTGAAGGCTCTCGTCGATTCCTGACATTCTTTTAATGACAAAATGCCGTTTCCAAGCACCTTACCATCCGAGATTCTAGTAACATAAGCAAAATTCGTTGAGCCAGTACAAACAACTGAATTACTTGATGCTCTCGTCGATTCCTGACATTCCTTTAATGACAAAATGCTGTTGCTAAGCACCTTGCCATCCGAGATTCTAGTGATATAAGCAAAATTAGTTGAGCCAGTACAAACAACTAACTTCCTTGTTGAGGAAGGCTGGTCAGTTGTATTCTTGCAAACTGAGTTGTCAAGAATTGTTCTTGAGTTAACCGTTTCTAAGACTCCATTTGAGCAAATTACATCAAAGCTACCATCAAAATTTCGGCTCATGTGTTTTATATTTGACACTCCAGCAATAGCAGGAGTCGGAACACACAAAATGCAACAAATGAAAATAATTAATCGTTTCATGATACTGGTTCTAAATTAGTTTACGTGCGTTGGGTTTTCCCAATCCTCGTCCATTGAGATACGAAGCAATGAAGTGATTGCTGAATCACAGATTGCAATCGGAGAAACAACCTCTGCTGAATGATAGTTATAAGAATACCCAAGCATTGAAGTGGAGTCATCACTTCTTCACAGAAAAACTACTCCTTTCCAGAACACTTGATTCCCGCGCTCCGCAACAACTCCCCAGAGTTGCCATTGACTCCGCTGAAATGCAACCAAGTGTCCAACCACCTAAGCCAGGTCAATGTTCAAATTTTTGAGTCTCGTTCCGATCGACTTCGCCAACACATCCTGGGATTTGGTAGGCTACCTTCAATAGGGACTCAAATTTTCCCTCAACTTACTTTTAGGCTTACCAATGAAATCATTACACCGTCCCGATCTATACTGCTGGTCTGTCTTTGATACCGATCGCAACGTTGATTTTCACAGCATTGCCTGGATTCGCCCCACCGGAAATGTTTTAATCGATCCGCTACCATTATCCGACCATGACTGGGCACATCTCCAGTCTTTGGGCGGTGCCGAGTGGATCGTAATCACCAACTCCGATCATTTACGGGCTAGCCTAGAAATTGCCGAAAAAACTGGGGCGCAAATTGCTGCTCCGATCGGTGAAAAAGATACTTTTCCACTGCCAGTGCAGCGGTGGTTAACAGCTGGTGACGAAATTGTTCCAGGATTGGAGGCGATCGAACTCCACGGTTCTAAGACTCCGGGCGAGTTGGCTTTATTACTACAAACCACTACTTTGATTACCGGTGATTTAGTCCGCGCCCACCAAGCTGGCTCCCTAATGTTATTACCGGATGGGAAGTTGTCCGATAGGTCTCAAGCCATTAATTCGGTAAGACGTTTAGCGGAGTTAAATCAAGTTGAAGCTGTGCTAGTTGGTGATGGCTGGTCGGTCTTTCATCATGGTCAGCTGCGGTTGCAAGAGTTAGTCACCAAGTTGAGCTGATGTTGCCATCATTGTTTTGGCTGACCGCTGAGTTGTATTTCAGAAATCTCCGGAACTGAGATCTGGGTCAGTGTAGTCACTTTTAACAACTCAATACTAAAGGTTTTCGGATGAAAGTTTATGCTCTGGCAGTTGCCATCTTAGTGGGAATGGCTAGCCCCTTGGTCATCTCTCTTGCTAGTCCCGTTGCTGCCCAGCCTCACAAAGTTACCCGGACAGTTTCTCTGTCCAAAGCACTTATAGGTAGTTTTGGTGATGGCAATTGGTTCGTAACAGTCAGTGAACAAAATGGGGTCTATCGATATTCTGGCTATGATCGAAAAAACAGTAAGTCGATCGAACTGTCCGGAGCTGTAGTTACTAAACAAGGTGGAAAACGCCTGTATACTTGGCGTAACGGTGATACCAAATATCGGGTGATTTGGCAGCCACAAGATCAAGACTATGTACGCTTGCAAGTAATTCAACCTAATCGAAAAGAGGTTTTGAATCGCTTGCTATCTAGACAAGAAGAAGGCTGTTAACAATAGCTAAATAATGACTACAAATTTGTCTTGCTGTTGACCAGTAGCAAAGCTGATCTAGCCGCTAAAGCTAGGATTAGCTTTGTCACTTGATTTTGAATGTTATCAAACGAAATTCCACAAAAATGCTATTGTCCTAGTCTATGCTGACCAAAATCAACTAAATCCCCAACATTTCTGGAACTTAGACATACTGGAGTGTAGTTAACCCTAACAATGGACAATTTGGGGATTATTGAATGAGATTTCATGCTTTGGTGACTGCGGTAATGGTGGGATTGGTTGTGCCGGTAGCTGACAACTTTTCTCTTCCTGCCGTGGCTCAGTCCCCAGCAATTGCCTCAGTCACTCCACCGATTGGTACTTTTCGGGATGGTAATTGGATAGTCACAGTCAGTGAACAAAATGATATTTACCGCTACTCGGCCTACGATTTGAGAACAGGTAAGTCGATCGATCTACGCGGAGCCACTGTTACTAATCAAGGCAGCAAGCGTCTTTATACTTGGAATCAGGAAGATACCAAATACCGGGTGATTTGGCAGCCCCAAGAACAGGATTATGTACGCTTGCAGGTGATTGACCCAAATCAGACTGAGTTGATGAACCGTCTATTGTCCAGACAAAAAGAAGGTTGTTAGGCGTTATTCGGTCAGACTAGCTCGTGAAAATTTGAGCTATGTGCTCACTACGAATTTATCTTCTTGTTTACCGGTGGCGAAACCGATCGAACTGCTCACACTAGGGTTAGCCCAGCCACCAAACAAGATCAGCGCCAGTAATGACATGCCTGCTCCCAGTCCAAAAATACCGGCATAACCAATTTGGGGGGCAATTAGACCAAAAACTGGGGCGGCGATCGCAATGCCCAAATCTAAGCCTGCGATGCTGATGGTAATGACCCGTCCTCGCCGATCGATCGGACAGCGATCGGTCAATAAAGCTACGATTGTTGGCATCAGGGTACCAAAGCTCAGACCTTCTAAAATGCCTGCGAGTAAAAACTGAACTGCTGAATGTGCCGTGGCTAGTAAAGTCATGGAGAGGGCATAGAGGATCAAACTACCGGCAATAAAAATCCCACGCCCATATCGATCGGTCGCCTTACCCAAAAATAACCGCGCCGAGAAACTAGACAGCGCCGCTGCGGTATAAAACCAACCCGGATTAAGAGCGACCGCACTGCTCTTAATATACAGTGGCACAAAGGTATGTAGCGCTCCAAAGGGAAAACCCACCAGCAATAAAACCAAGGTTGGGACTAATAACTGTTTGCTGGTCATGGTTTGCCAAACAGCATCGAAGGCTGAGGATTGATCCTGCTCCGCTGCCAAACCTGGTCTGGAATGCTCTTTAATACCTAAAGCTAGCCATAAACTACCTAAGCCCAACCCAGCTGACAGTAAAAAAATAGCCAGAAAATTATTGTTACCATTACTGTCGATGAAAAAGCCGCCGATCGCTGGACCCATAGCGACTCCAACGGGATTAGCTAAGCTCATATAGCCAATTAATTGACCCCGTTGTTGAGGGGGCGCGATGTCTACTACTAGGGCGCTAAAGGCGGTTGTGAAAGCGGCAATACTTAAGCCGTGATAAGCCCGCAGCAAGAACAAAGGCCAAATTTGATTTAACACCAAATATCCCAGAGGGGCGCTAGCTGCCACCAGACTGCCTAATATTAATACTTTGGTTCGACCTTGGATATCAGCGATTTTTCCCAGGGATGGCCTGGTTAGCAATAGTCCGAGGGCAAAAGCACCGGTAATTAGTCCGATCGATCCTTGATCAAAACCAATATCTTCTAAATGGATAGGCAGCGTGGGCAACAAGATGGCAATGCTGGTCCAGAAAAACAAAGATGATCCAAATAGCCGTAAAACCTGCTGACGTTGGAAAGGCGCTAGCTCTTGGAAAATTGACACGTTATAAATACTGGTAATTTACTGCTTCAGCATTTTTCAGTATCTGGTAGTTGACCCAGATATTGCTGCAGTTTGGGCGAAAAAACTTCATAGATTAAGGTCAAGGGCTGACCGCGATGCCAAAATAGATAATGACGACTCCATAAGGGTCCTGGCCCCAAGGCTGCTGTCAGAATTGGGGAATGGCCACAGGCAATGCCACGCACATCGCGATACAATTCCGTCCGTAATTTGGCCAAGCTTGCCCAAATGGGAATCGATCGATTCTGCAAATATTCATCCACATGGTCAGCATTCCACCAGGAAGTAGCATAGGCCAACCTTTGGCCAGAGAGTGTCCGCAGCCACACTTGCCGCCGTAAACGCGGCCCTGGAATTTCCAGGATTTCAGGTGGTGCCCCGTCTGGGTCCATGCCCACCACCGACATATCCAAAACATCCACTTCGATCGGCTCGCCGGTCAGGAGTTGCAGATGGCGGGTGGGCGAACCGTCCCCTAGCAGCAAAAGCTGCCAAGCTGGTGGAAGTTGACTATGAGTCAAACCAGACTGCACAGCAGCTTGGCTACCCTGCCAAATTGGTTGCACACTATGCCAAGTGCTAGGGGAAGAGATTGTAGTCAAAATATTAATAAAAATTAACTTCCAGTATTCACCTTAATCATAAGGAAAAGCACTGAAAGTTGCTAGTTGTTATTTAATAATGCAGATAGCGAGACTCGAACTCGCAAGGTCTAGGACCACACGCACCTCAAGCGTGCGCGTATACCAATTCCGCCACATCTGCAAAACCGTGTTTGTTGATTTTTGAGGTTTTGTGGTTGCCGACCTCTGAGTGTATCAGAAACTGATCGAGTATGCAAATGTTATTTGCCAAAAAAGAAAAGCCTGTCTCGATTAGAGACTAGCTTTCCAGGTGCATACTATGGGCGGTACAAGATTCGAACTTGTGGCAGCCTGCTTGTAAGGCAGATACTCTACCGCTGAGTTAACCGCCCG
>JAGVCD010000190.1 GCA_020059425.1 Chamaesiphon sp.
AAGATGGGATAGACAGAACTTGCCAAAGGTTCTCGCTCAGCGCTCTGCTTATATCAACCAGAGACTATGATTTTTCTTTTCAGAAAGTGACACGCACCCAATGGTATGAACGTGACAAGGATTCTTATTGAATATGGCGCTGATGTACTTGCCAAATATAAAGGATATAGTAAAGACGAAGCAATTCAATTTATTAATGGGCAGGTGCCAGTTGGAGCTAGTGCTTCTATTTCAGGTGGGAAAATCCGCTTTTATGTAGCGATGTCTCTCGGTTAGCTATGGTTAAAATAATTGGCAAAATAAAATCATATCCGAATTAAAGCTTAGCTCGACTTGTAACTACTCATAAACTAGGGTGGGCATTGCCCACCACTTTTATTTCAAATGTAGATTTTTGTACGAAACCAACTCAATACTAACTAACAAGATGGAAAACTAGTTTTCGGATCACGTAATTGATCGATCAAAACTTACTACCCTACTTTTGGCTATTAATAATAATAATAATATCGACACGAAATCATAGTTAAACACTCATCTTCCACCGCATAAACCAAAAGATTTGTACCATCAATTCGCTACGACCACAATCCAGCTAAATTTTCCCGCAACGGTTCCGGCTTGCGAATCCCCTCAAACGGCTCACGCATCTCTCCTTCTATCAACTTATTTATTCTTTTCAGCATCTTTTCATCCTGCCCTTGCCAACAAATATAATCATCCCAAGCAACCTCCGTCCAAGCCAGCTTTCTAGACATCGAGCAAATCTCGCTCCACTGCCTTCCCCGATCTAAACTGAGCGATCGATCTTTCTAAATGAGCCGCATTGGCCGGAGACTTCAATAAATGAACCGTCTCCATCAAGCTATTAAAAGACTCTAGCGACATTACCACTACATCATCGGCATCTCGTCTAGTCACAATCGTATAGTCGGCATCAGCCACCACTTGGTCGAGAACCGTTTTGAGGTTACTTCGAGCCTCACTGAAAGAAACAACTTTCATAGCTTTTGCACTTGTATTGAATATTGTATAAGTATGGCATCAGGAGAGATCGATCGGCTATTGGCAAAGTCTTGAATGTATTGCTAATAATTCATGATGTAATTAACCAACTCCAATCTGCTACTGTGGAACGAGAAATTAATGTACATCTCGATCCGTGGCTAAATTACCAGATAGCGTCATCAAAAATATTCTTACCATTCAACGCAGAATCATTGAGTGTATCGATTCCACTACGGCAACAGAGTTTTGGTTGTTTAATAGCAGGGGAGAAACAGCCGAAACCCTACCGGAACTCGAAGAACTCCAGAATATTAAGGAAAGGTTACAATCTCAATACTCTAGGCTGCATATTCTTCTACTAAAAATCGCCGAGTCTCAGCCTGCTGCATCTAGGGATATGTTAGATTTATTGTATCGGGCGATAGATTCCACCGAAGCTGCTTTAGATGCCAGCTTCGCCAGCCTGCAAGATATTCAACGTAATTGGAACTAGTTATGAACGACCAATTTAAAATTCCTGATCCTGAAATTAGAGCAAAGTCGATCGCTAACTTGAAAGCAGCTAGTCGGTTACTAGATTTATGCAACTTGGAGTTAGATGAAGCGATCGCATTTGTAGAAAAAGATTTACGCGAACAAAAACGAGCTAGGTTGTTATATGGAGCTAACTCCATGCCAACCACCAAGATTGACAGCTAGTTTTCGGATCACATAATCGATCAATGTAGCGTGATGAAAGATCGATCGGCTGCTGGCAATTAGCCAAAATCTCTATTTTCCCGTAGCATTCCACAGCCTCAGACAACAAAAAAGCTGGAGATTTAAATCTCCAGCCTGAGTAACTATGAGTCAAAAAACAGTGATTTTATTCCTCTTCTTCCACTAATTCGCTATCCCCCTCACCCGGTGGTACCAGCGCCACCGCAAAAATAGCATCGTCACTATCTAGCTTCTGAACTCGAACGCCAGTAGCCATCCGCGATTGGTGCGAAATAGCATTAACAGCTTGCCGAATAATAATCCCTCGACTAGTAACCATCATCATCTCTTCATCAGCATTCACAACCCGTAAAGCCGCAATCCGATCGCCTTTCTTCTTGAACTTGGTGGCCATCACACCCATCCCCGCTCGCCGCTGCAATCTAAATTGATTCACTGGCACACGCTTGCCAAAACCATTAGTAGTAACAACTAACACCCAAGGTCCAGTAGCAGCTAAGGCCGTAACTTCTGCATTTTCAGTGGTTTCGGTTTCGGCTTCGACTTCAGTACTTTCAGTCTCAACATCTACCACTTCGATCGCCGCCTCCTCAGCATCACCATCGATCGCTTCACCACCAGCAGAAGCCGCAATGGCATCTACCACCTGGCTGGGCAAAATGTCCATACTAATTAGCTCATCACCTTTTTTGAGCGACATCGATCGTACTCCCCGAGTAGCTCTACCCAAAGGCCGCAGCTGGTCATGACTGGTGCGGAAGTGAATGGCCATTCCCAGTCTGGTACCGATGATAATACTATCTTCAGCACGGGCACTGCGTACCCAACGGAGCTGGTCGCCGTCTTCTAGAGAGATGGCAATCAGACCATTAGTCCGAATATTAGCAAAAGCAGTTAATGCTGTTTTTTTGATGAAACCTTTTTGGGTGAGCATCACTAGATATTCATTATCGCTAAACTCACTCACCGGCACTACTGAGGTGATTTTTTCGTGGCGAGGAATCGGCAACATCTGTACCAACGGCAATCCTTTGGCGGTGCGAGAAGCTGCCGGGATTTGATAAGCCTTGATGTGATAAACCACCCCACGATCGCTAAATAGCAACACACTATCATGGTCACAACAGGTGATGAAGTGTTCGATCGCATCTTCATCTTTCATACCCGTGCCTTTTTTACCGCGAGTGGCACGGCTCTGCACATCAAATGTCGCTACTGGCATCCGCTTGATGTAGCCCTGTTCGGTAACTAGAATCAGCGCTTTTTCATTAGCAATCAGGTCGATATCTTCTAGGCCACCACCACTATGCTCGATGACCGTGCGGCGGGGAGTAGAAAAGGCGGTTTTAATTTCGGTGACTTCGGTAACGATAATCTCTAAAATCCGCTCGCGTCGAGCCAAAATATCTTGGAAGTCGATGATTTTGATTTGGAGTTCGTTATGCTCCAGATGAATTTTGTCGGATTCTAGTGCAGTCAAACGGCGCAATTGCATTTGCAGGATGGCATCCGCCTGGACTTCGGATAGTTGGAACCGATCGAGCATTTCTTGTTTAGCCGAAGCGGTATCAGCGGAGCCGCGAATCAACTGAATCATCGCTTCCATATTGGCCAAGGCAATTAACAAACCTTGCAACAGATGATCGCGCTCTTCAGCTTTGCGCAGTTCGTACTGGGTACGCCGGGTGATTGAAATAATCCGAAAATCTAGGAAAACTGTCAAAAACTGTTTGAGGGTCAGCAGCTCTGGTTTGCCGTTGACGATCGCCAGCATGTTGCAACCGAAATTGCTTTGCAGCGGCGTTTGTTTGTAGAGATTGTTCAGAACCACGCGGGGATAAGCATCCCGTTTCAGTTCAATCACTACTCGCATCCCATCGCGATCGCTTTCATCTCGAATATCGGAAATGCCTTCGAGGCGCTTTTCGTTAACCATTTCGGCAATGCGTTCAATCATCGCCGCTTTATTGGTTTGAAAGGGCAGTTCAGTGATGATCACCGCTTCCCGGTCTGGCCGCCCCGGATATTCCAGAGTTTCGATGGTAGCCACCCCCCGCATAATGACCGAACCGCGTCCGGTGGTGTAGGCTTCTTTGATCGGTGCTGTACCTAAGATTTGCCCCCCAGTCGGAAAGTCGGGGCCGGGAATATACTGCATCAATTCCAGATCGGTGAGATCAGGGTTAGCGATCAGAGCAATTAATCCATCAATGACTTCACCCAAGTTATGCGGTGGAATGTTGGTAGCCATCCCCACGGCAATCCCGGAGGAGCCATTCATCAAAAGCTGGGGCACTCGCGCTGGTAAGACGCTGGGTTCTTGCTGGGAACCATCAAAGTTGTCGGTAAAATCAACGGTTTCGCATTCGATATCACGTAGTAAAGCTTCCTGGGTCAGGGCTTGCAGCCTGGACTCAGTGTACCGCATGGCTGCAGGCGGGTCATTGTCGATCGATCCAAAGTTTCCATGACCATTAATCAGTGGGCTGCGCAGCGAAAAGTCTTGCGCCATCCGCACTAGGGCGTCATAAACGGCGGTATCACCGTGGGGGTGATACTTACCCAATACTTCCCCGACCACCCGGGCGCATTTCCGAAACGGTCGTTCGGCGGTAAGACCTAGCTCATGCATGGCATACAAAATACGGCGATGCACGGGTTTTAGGCCGTCGCGGGCATCGGGGAGAGCGCGTCCGACAATCACGCTCATGGCATATTCCAGGTATGAGCTGGACATTTCTTGGCGAAGATCGATCGGAATAATCCGCTCTTGGGAGTAAGTCATGGAATGCTTC
>JAGVCD010000133.1 GCA_020059425.1 Chamaesiphon sp.
AGCGTATGATCGATCGACAGTTCCAAAGCCTGCTGAATTTGCAGCCGACCCACCCGCCACAGCGTATCCAAAGTCATAGTGACACTGCCTTCGATCGAATTCTCGACCGGTACCACCGCCAAGTCAGCCTGACCTTGACCAATCGATTCAATCGCCTGGGCAATGGTGTTGCAAGGCAGCAAAGTTGTGGGGGTACCAGTCGAATCAGCATAGGCCAGCGCAGCAGCTTCGGTATAGGTACCGATCGGACCAAGATGAGCAATAACAGTATTAGCCATAGCAGTGGTAAAAGAGACCAGAAGACTTAGTTGAATTTAATAAAAAATCGGCGCTATTTGGCTATCCAGACACTTCAGAGTTGCGCTAAGATTGATGTTAGGCAGTTTCAATTTACGTTGACGAGGTAAATATTCTAGAACTCCAGAAAGTATAAGGCACCGGGTATGTGTTTCAGCTAAAATTCTTTACTCCTCGTAAATCACTCTGCTATGCAAGTTAAGTTTGTTGCCAGCCAATCGCTCGACCTCACCGTGGCCGAACATGCCGTGCCGATTTGTCACTATTTGCGTCAACCCCAAAGGTTAATTGCCGCTTTAGTAGATCAAAACCAAATTGAAAACTTGGGTGATCAGCAGTTTTGTTTAAAAATGCGTCCCCTGAACTTTTTTCACTTTACCCTTCAACCCACCGTCCAAATGCAGGTCTGGGCTGACCCTGATGGCACCGTGCATCTCAAGTCCACCGATTGTGAAATTAGGGGTGTGGACTACATCAATCAGCGCTTTCATCTAGATCTATTGGGTACACTAGTGCCAACAGTGACTGGCAAAAAAGCCCATTTGCAAGGGCTGGCCGATCTGCAAGTACAAGTAGACCTGCCACCGGCACTCTGGTTTACGCCCAAGCCCATTCTGGAAACAGCTGGCAACAGCTTGTTGAAAAGTGTATTGATGAACATCAAGCAACGGCTTAGTCATCAGCTGCTAGTTGACTACAGCCGCTGGGCACAAGCTCATCATCAGACTGGTCAGTTGTCTGATACCACTGTAACCAAACTATCGATCGATCCAGCCAGTCTTTAGCTTACATAGAAGAATACAGGAGCAGTTCAACACACCATGAGAGAACCTAAGGATAAAAACGTTTCCTATTTGCTATGGCTAGGGTGTTTTGTGGGAGGGTCTGGACTTCACCGCATTTATCTCGGTCGCTATTTTAGCGGCATTATTTACCTCATGACATTTGGGGTATTTGGATTAGGTCAACTGTTAGACCTAGCCCTAATTCCGAGCATGGTAGACGAAGAAAATTTGAAGTATGCAGCTTTGCGAGGTGGTCTGGGTTATACCCCTGGTCTGCAATCGGCGAACCAGATTACGATGGTCGAAAAAACCTTGCGCCCCGAATCGTTAGAAGTGACCATTTTGCGCATTTGTCGCGATCGGGGTGAAGCCACCCGTAGCGACTGCATCATCGATTCGGGGGCTGACCATAAAGATGTCACAGCTACCCTCAAGAAGTTAATCTATGAAGACTTGGTAACCGTGCATAATCGAGATTCTGATGGCTCCGTAGTATATCGAGCCGTTTAGCACAAGCTGCCCAGGTTGTGTCAAAATGTAACCCAGTGTTCGAGGAATGAATTGTGCCTAAGGCTCGTCCAGCTGCCAGTAATGCGGCTCAACCAGCAGATGATATCCCAATTGCCCAACGCGATCGTTATACACCGCCAGCAGCTCATCCCACTATTATTAAGTCTCGTCGGCGACAGCAGTTCCGCCGATTAATCTTGGTCGCCGCCATGTTTGGTTTGCTGATGCTCGGTGCGGTCTTGATCAAAAATAGCCTGAGCAGCAACAGCAATCAAGTCAGTACGGCTGCTCCTAACAGCCCAGCCATCAATGGAGACAATAGTAGCCCAGCTGCTGACACCTTACTGCATCATTTTCGTTATGAAGAAGCACCAGCCGATCGGCTGGTTGCCATTGGTGGTGGCTTGCAGCTGCGACGATCCGCCGCGAAAGAGTTTCGATCGATGATAGCAGCTGCTCGGGCAGCTGGCGTAAATATTACTACTATTTCGGCCTTTCGATCGGTTGCCGATCAACAACGGTTATTTTTTGATATTAAAGCCGAACGTGCCCAAGCGGCCA
This sequence comes from Chamaesiphon sp., assembly GCA_020059425.1. The sequence continues at coordinate 2,154 of JAGVCD010000133.1, forward strand.
CTAAGCGGGCAGAGGTCAGCGCCCCACCCAATTATAGTGAGCACCATACCGGCTACGCTGTCGATTTAGGCGATGGTAATACCCCAGCTGCTAACCTTAACCAGGATTTTGAAAAAACAGCAGCTTTTCAGTGGTTGTCGGCTAATGCCGCTCGTTACAGTTTTGAACTATCTTTTGGTCAAAACAATAGCCAAGGAGTGAGTTACGAACCTTGGCATTGGCGGTATGTTGGCGACAGCGATAGTTTAGAAACTTTCTACAAGGCCAAAAATTCTGTACCCTAATCTATGCCAGCGCTAAACCCCACTAAAGAAATTTCTCTTAATATTATTGCCTTGTCCGCCTTTACGATCATGTTGGGCAGCTTGCTGGGGCCTTTGATGCATTTTTCATCTTTGATCCCGATCGGAGCAGTAATGACTCTGTTAGTGGGTGTGAGTCTCGACAACTTTTTTTTGCAAAGCCGCTGTACGGGCTTGGTGCTAGATACGATCGCCCGCCGGGACCCGGCCTATGCCCAACGCATTATTTGTCATGAAGCCGGACATTTCTTAGTGGCTCAAAGCTTAGAAATTCCCGTAACTGGCTACTCATTGAGTGCTTGGGAAGCTTGGCGACAGGGACAAACGGGTCAAGGAGGGGTTGCTTTTGCCCCACCACCTAGCCCGATCTCGGGTAAATTGCTACAGAACTATTGTGCCGTCTGGATGGCTGGCATCGCCGCCGAAAAAATGATCTATGGCAATAGTATTGGGGGGCAAGACGATCGCCAACAATTACGCAGCATCTTGAAAATGGCTGGCTGCGACGCGGCGGGGGTAGTACGTGCCGAAAATGCGGCTTTGCTCCAAGCCCAAGAGCGACTTACTCTTCAGCGATCAGCTTTCGATGCTTTATTACCAGCTTTTCAAGAGCGTCGTTCGGTCACCGCTTGCCTAGAATTACTTACTGCTAAATGAACGATTTTCAGCCCCACCAAATCTACTTAGAATACTTGCGCATCCATGTTCCCCAGCTATTTGCCGTTGGCCATCCTCAGGATTTTACTGATTTAGAACAGTCGCTAGCTAACTGTGATTGGGATGAGCCTCAATCTGCTTGGGAATGGAACAACTTGGCAGTGGCAGCTCTGGTAGAAGCCGAAAACAGTAGCAACGAGCTAACTCGGGGTCTCTACATTGAGATGGCTTTCAATGCTTTGCAAACTGGAGCCAGCATGGCAGAATACCCGCCGTGTCAAGCACATTTAGCGCTCTTGTATGTGATGCTAGCTGATTATCAAACTGCCGCTGAAATTGCTTTTGATAGTTTTATTAATACTCTGCAGCCGGTCTATACAAATGAGCTATTGCCGCCCGGGATTGCTTACCTGCCACCAACTTGCCGGAAGTCCAACCGATCGGAATATTTGCAGCAGATTTTAAATACCGACAATGGTTATCGGCAAGCCCTATATTTACAGGTAGAAGTATTGTGGCGTACCCAATTCCATC
>JAGVCD010000201.1 GCA_020059425.1 Chamaesiphon sp.
AGCAAAGCCTTGCTGGAATTAAGCTGTGAAAGTAATGTATACTTTTGTTCGGAGAAAAATAATCATGGCTAACCACGGTCACCACAGTCCATGACTAAAATCTTTTAGACATTATCTTTATTAAGAAAGCATTAAAACCTAGCACTCTATATGGTTGAACTGTTAAAAATTGTTTGAAATAAATCATAATATAGCTCAACAACTAAATAGAATATTTATTTAAAAATGAACAGCTATTGTTAAGAATCATAAATTTATTACTATATATGGAGCAGCCAGCATTTTGGAAAACAATAAAGAGAGAATTTTAGTAGTTGATGATGAAGCAAGTATCCGCCGGATTCTAGAAACTCGGCTCTCCATGATTGGGTATGATGTTGTCACTGCTGCCGACGGCGAGGAAGCCCTGGAAACTTTCCGGGATGCCTGTCCAGATTTAGTAGTTCTGGATGTGATGATGCCAAAACTCGATGGTTATGGCGTTTGCCAAGAACTCCGGAAAGAGTCAGATGTACCGATCATTATGCTCACGGCATTAGGTGATGTGGCCGATCGGATCACTGGACTGGAACTGGGTGCCGATGACTACGTGGTCAAGCCCTTCTCGCCCAAAGAATTAGAAGCCCGAATTCGATCGGTACTGCGTCGAGTAGACAAAAACAATCTAAATGGCATTCCCAGCTCTGGGGTAATTCACATTGGGAGTATCCGCGTAGATACCAACAAGCGCCAAGTCTATAAGGGAGACGAGCGGATTCGACTCACCGGCATGGAATTTAGCTTATTAGAGCTACTAGTGAGCCGTTCTGGGGAAGCCTTCTCGCGATCGGAGATCCTGCAAGAAGTTTGGGGCTACACCCCAGAGCGACATGTGGATACCAGAGTAGTCGATGTCCACATTTCTAGACTACGAGCCAAGCTAGAAGAAGATCCTAGCAATCCCGAATTGATTTTGACTGCGCGGGGTACCGGTTATCTTTTCCAACGGATCATGGAACCAGACGAACTATAAAGGTGATCAATGAAAACTGACGGAGATCGGTGGCTGCGCGTTTTACCGCTGGCTGTAGGAGGACTGATCGGCAGCGGTCTGATGATCAATCGGCTACTCACTAGCCAGTTATTGCCCTCCCAGGCGCGTTCTGATATCGCAGGAGTGATTGCTTGTGCGGTGCTGGTTCTCACTGGCCTCCTTTGGCAGCGCGTACAGCCCAAAACACCAGAATCAGTAGTTTTGGCGGGGGTCGAGGGGCTAGAAATGTCCGCCGATTTATCTGATTTCGCCCAAACAGAGCTGGCTTGGGCATCACATTTGTTATTGACCAACACGGTTACCCGATCGATCGTTGTTTACTATCAAGGCCAAACTATTTTGCGGCGGGGAGTACTGGCTCCCATCGCCACTGTCATACCGGGTGTGATTCTCGAACGGGTGCTGACCACCCATCAACCAGTCTATTTAGTGAATCTGAAGATCTACCCTGGCCGGATCGAGTTTAACTATTTGCCAGAAAATACCCAGGGCGTAATTTGTCAGCCGATCGGTAATCATGGTGTTTTGATCTTGGCCGCCAATGCCCCCCGCAGTTATACCCAACAAGATGAAATTTGGATCGCAGGCCTTGCCGACAAACTAGCCAGTACCTTAAGTGATCCCGCTGCGATCTAATTTGATCTAGAATTAAGGGTGGGACTAAATGCCAGTAATAAGAGTTTTTGATTATGTTTCTAAATGAATTAACCCCCATTGCCCAAGAATTAGTGAAAAATCCGGTAGCTTTTGCCGGGGGCTTCGTGTCCGGAATCCTGCGCCTCAATTTGAATGATGATCCGGTTAAAAGCTGGCTAAATAAACAATCTGGATTTACCATGCCCACCCCAAATCCTCCTTCATCAACTGGTCCGCAATCGATCGAAATAGACTAATCCAGCTATCTAGGCTGTTAATCTCAAAATTACTGTAGCCTATTTGACTCCGCAAACCGAGTGAATTAGGTTATGATTAGTGGGTAGTTTTATAGGTTTCAGTTTTGGCGGTGCTGCATCTGGAAGGCTTTTAAATAATGATCGCTCTTTAATTAGGGAAGTTCAAATTTTAGTCATCTGGCCATCATTGTTAATTCCACAACTAGCCAGCCGTAAATTTTGTAGCGACTTACTATTGTTTGTAAACCTGTAATTGTTTCAATCTCAGCTATCATCGATTCACATGACCATTTATATTGGAAATCTTTCCTATAAAGCCACCGAAGAAGACCTGAAATCCGTATTTGAAGACTATGGTGCTGTTAAGCGTGTAGTTTTACCAAGTGATCGGGAAACAGGCCGGATGCGTGGCTTTGCTTTCGTCGAAATGTCTGATGACGCAAGCGAAGATAAAGCTATTGAGAGCCTCGACGGTGCAGACTGGATGGGTCGCACTCTTAAAGTAAACAAAGCTCGCCCCAAAGATGAGGGCGGCGGTGGTGGCGGAAGCCGCAACGATAAATATTAAGTAGATATCATGGCGGTGTTGCCCCTGCATACCCCCAGCTATCTAGATCGATTATTTTGATCAAAAACAAATGGTAGAGTATCATAACTCTGCCATTTTTTGGTGATAATTTTTGGATAGAAAATTTCCCAACGCCATTGCTGGAGCTGGGAAAGTCGATCAGGGTGCATCTACCACTTATGTATCCGAGGTAATGGGAACCTAATCGGGATGTTTTACAAAATCACTAAACTATTTTTTAAGTAATAAATAATAAAGTTGACCATTACCACCAGTGACACC
>JAGVCD010000054.1 GCA_020059425.1 Chamaesiphon sp.
GGATTATTGACTTATCAGAAGGTGCTGCCGCTGCGATCGGCATTAAAAGCAGTGGTGTTGGTAATGTGACGATCGAACCACTCGGTGGCGGTAGTCGCCGAGGCAGACGTTAATTATTGACTTGAATCCAATTCAATAAAAATGAGGATGCTGAGACATCCTCATTTTTTTATGGCTTTTGATCTTCACGCTGTAAGATATTGACATTCTAAAATCAGTGTCCATTACTCATGACTAACTGGCAAGCTGGCGGCGATTACACCGACATCCTTTATCACAAGTATGGCGGCATGGCCAAAATCACCATCAATCGCCCCCACAAGCGCAACGCCTTTCGACCCCAAACAGTCAATGAAATGTACGCTGCTTTTTGTGATGCCCGCGAAGATCCGAAAATTGGCGTAATCTTGTTAACCGGCGCTGGCCCACACACCGATGGCAAGTACGCTTTTTGCTCTGGTGGCGATCAATCAGTCCGTACCACGGGCGGCTACGCCGATGAACAAGGAGTGCCACGCTTAAATGTTTTGGATCTGCAAAAGTTGATTCGATCGATTCCCAAAGTAGTCATTGCTCTGGTAGGCGGCTATGCGATCGGTGGGGGACATGTTTTGCACCTAGTTTGTGACCTATCGATCGCTGCTGATAATGCCATCTTCGGCCAAACCGGTCCCAAAGTAGGCAGTTTTGATGGTGGTTTTGGTGCCAGCTACCTGGCTCGGGTAGTTGGCCAAAAAAAAGCCCGCGAGATTTGGTTTCTCTGTCGGCAATACGACGCAGCTGCGGCTTTAGAAATGGGTTTAGTGAATTGCGTGGTGCCGATCGACGAGCTAGAAGCCACCGGCATCAGCTGGGCTGAAGAAATTTTAGCTAAAAGTCCCTTGGCAATTCGTTGTCTCAAATCAGCCTTCAACGCCGACTGTGATGGCCAAGCTGGTCTGCAAGAACTGGCTGGAAATGCAACCATGCTATATTATATGACCGCCGAAGGTGCCGAAGGTAAGCAAGCTTTTCTAGATAAGAGGGAACCAGACTTTCAACAATATCCCTGGTTGCCCTAATAAAATTCAGATAACTTGTATAGATACTTAATTTTTGCTGCTAGTCTCAGCAACTTCCAATTTCATTGGTGTCTCGGCAGTCGGCACTTCTTTTTTTACTGTTTCTGGTTCTTGAACTGGTAAATCTTCTAACACCTGCCAGCTATGTGCAAAAGCTGGTAGACCCAACTGACAGGTTGGCCAACTGCCTCCCACCGACACATTTAATTGTTGGCAAGAACCACCATTGTGACCTTGAGGTTGATAGAAGCAACAGTTTCTACAAACAGAAGTGGCAGATTTATTTGCAGCGAATTCATATGTTTGCATTGTGCACCTCATCTAAGCTGGGGTAAATCGGGATCAAAGGGATTCGTTTCTTATCGCTCCTCTATCATCCACCATGCAAAGATGGGGATCATTGCTGTATAACGATTATGTCATCAGCTTTCAAGCGATCCCCGGGTCACTTTTATATTTAGATTGTCTTCATATTTGATTTACAGATGGATACATTAGTTGATGTCTTTACCTATCCAATTAACTCGGTAAAGACATGCTTTAGAATCACCATTTTTTAGTGATATGAAGAAATTGATTCAATACTGAAAACCTTAAGTAAATATACTCAAGATTCATAGGCTTGGTAATCTGCAGATCAAGATTATCTAATCCTAAATCAGTTCAACCTGATGACAGACATGCTTTTTAGCTACTTTTTTCTGTTTTGAAGCTAAATTAAAGCCCAACACCGCATTGATAAATTCTCAAGATATGATTAAATTTGGAAGTGTTGGCAGGTTGGCATTAGACCGCTCTGTCCGAAAAAGCTTTAAGGCGGGTGTGTCAGCACTTTAATTAGGCGAAACCTCATTAAAGAACCTGTACCACCATATAGGTTCAATATACTTAATTTAAACTCCACTGTTGTACTAGACTAAGGACAGATCATCATGGGATTATTCGATCGAATTGGCAATGTGCTGCGCGCTAATGTTAACGACATGGTGAGCAAGGCAGAGGATCCAGAAAAGATTCTGGAACAGGCTGTTATGGATATGCAAGAGGACTTGCTGCAATTGCGTCAGGCCGTAGCCAGTGCCATTGCCAGTCAAAAGCGGAGCGAGCAACAATACAACAAAGCTGTTAATGATGAGAACAGCTGGCAGCAAAAAGCGCAGCTAGCTTTACAAAAGGGTGACGAAAACCTGGCTCGGGAAGCATTAGTGCGCAAGAAGTCTTATAGCGAGACAGCAGTGGCGCTTAAGAACCAACTGGATAGCCAAGTTGGCCAAATTGAAACTTTAAAACGCAATTTGATTCAGATTGAGAGCAAAATTTCGGAAGCTAAAACCAAGAAAGATATGCTCAAAGCTCGTTCACAAGCGGCTAAAGCTAACGAACAACTGCAGAGTGCGGTTGGCCGAGTAGGCAATAAGGGCTCCATGGCTGCTTTTGAGCGGATGGAAGAAAAAGTGCTGATGTCGGAAGCTCGCTCCCAAGCAGCAGCGGAAATTGCTGGTTCCGATTTGGAGAGCAAGTTTATTGCTTTAGAAGCTGGCAGTGGTGTGGAAGATGAATTGGCCATGATGAAACAGCAAATGCTGGCTAGTTCTAATCCGCCAGCTCAAGGAGCTTTGCCTTCTTCTGCTACAGGCGCAGTGACTAGCAATCCGGCCAGTGGCGAACCGATGGATGCCGAAATCGAGGCTCTGCGCAAAAAGATCGATAATCTGTAAACTTCAGATTATTATTCAGTCATTACAGCAACTTAAAATTCCCGATCGCTTGAGCAGATTGGGAGTTTTCGCTGTCAGCAGCTAAACTAAATAAAAATTTGGATAAGGTTTTATGAGCGGCGTTAATGTTATCAGTGATGATTTATTTGCAACCGAAGTATTAGCCAGTGAACAGCCCGTAGTGGTCTATCTGTGGGCGGATTGGTGTGGACCGTGCAAGCTAGTATCACCTTCGATCGAATGGGTTGCCCAAAATTATGCCGATCGCTTAAAAGTAGTGAAAATGCCCGTAGATGATAATCCCAGCACGGTCAAAGCCTATAAAGTCGAAGGCGTACCAGCGATTCGCCTTTTTCAAGGTGGCAATTTGCTCCATTCTTGGGAAGGGGCTATTACGAAAGCCAAGCTAATTGACATGATCGATCAGCACTTTCCGGCTGCTAGCTAAATGTCTGTGGTCTGATCTAGTTCTTGCACTAACTTTAAAATCATGCAATTTGCCCAGCGTCTGCAACCGATTAAAACTAACGTTTTTGCTGATATGGATCGGGCGAAAGGTCA
>JAGVCD010000213.1 GCA_020059425.1 Chamaesiphon sp.
AATATCAAAAGTTTGCAACTGCACCACCGCAATTCGGATGTCAGTGAATATGTGACAGCTAGTTATGGGGTGGCTTGTATGATACCCGATGACAATAACGAACCTGGACAATTGCTGTTGCGAGTGGATAAGGCACTGTATTACGCTAAAAGGTCGGGTCGCGATCGGATTGCCGATAGTTGATAGCTAAGCACCAGCCCACAGTTGCAGATTGTAGAGCTGTTGCGGGGTCACTTGGGGCAACATCGCTAACTCATATTTGGTGGGCTGAGCGGGGTTTAGCTGCACAGCATAGGTACAGAGCTGGTCTTGCTGAAACACTGTAACTTGCATGGTTTGACCGGATTGATAATTTAACAACCGTTCATTCAGCTGCTCGGCGCTGACTTTATAGCCATCGATCGCCAGTAATTCATTGCCCGGGTTAATTCCCACTACTGCCGCTGGCGAACCGCTGGCCACGTTCTTAACTAGGGCATGACCATTTTCATTCTTAACTACCGCTCCCCAGTAGGGCGGCAGCGGATCAGAGTCGGCGGCGACCACTTTTAAACCAAAGGGGCGCAGGTAGTCATTAAAAGGCAGTTCGGTGAGTCCATAGAGATAGTTTTGATAGAATTCCTGTAGATCTACCCCAGCGACTTCTTGAATTAGTGTTTCTAGGTCAATAGCCGTAAAGCCTTGGGCTGTTTGACCATAGTCTAACCACAATTTTCTTAAAACATCATCAAAAGAGCGCTGGTTTTTGCTCCGATCGCGCATCAACAAATCCAGCAGCAGCGCCACCATCGCCCCCTTCAAGTAGTAAGACATTTGGGAATTACTACTGTTGGCATCCGATCGATAAAGTTTAATCCAAGCATCAAAGCTCGACTCGGTGACGGGCTGTACCCAGCGCCCTGGAGTAGTTAGGTAGCGACTAATTTCTTTACTGAGTTCTTTCAAAAAAGTTGGCCTGTCGTAGATCCCCGCTCGGCAGGGAACCAGCAAATCGTAATAGCTGGTAACTCCTTCGCTAAACCACAGACTGGGGGTGTAATTTTCGGCGTTGTAGTCAAATTTCTCTAAGCCTTGTGGAAAGATCCGTTTGACATTCCACAGATGAAAAAACTCGTGAGCAACAAGCTGAATAAAGCGCTGGTAATCTTTATCTGAGCGTAGTTCCCAGCGAGGATACAACAACGAGCAGCAATTTTTATGCTCCAAGCCGCCATAGCTGTTGGCCGATAGATGCAACAGAAATAGATATCGATCGTAAGGCAAATCCCCAAAAATCTGCGCCGTGGTATCCACTATTTTCTGGATATCTGGAATCACCCGCGCCATGTCTAAATTACCCTCGCCCCAAATAGCCAACTGATGGGGTTTGCCACACACTATAAATTCATGAACTTGATGCTGACCAATTTCGAAGGGACTATCGACTAGCTGGTCAAAATTATCGGCAAGAAAGGTGTGCGGCTGAATACAGGGTAAGGGGGTGGTCACCTGCCAACCGGTTGGTGGATCGATCGCAATCTCGATCGGCTGCTGCTCCAAGCCAGGAATATAAAAAAATAGCGCTGCTGGGTTGAAATAGCCGTGGGTAGCATCCAGATGATTGGTGCGCACGGTCAACTCGTTGGCAAAAACTTGATAATGCACCTTAACTTGCTGGTGCCCCTCAGTGGCAATTTGCCAGTGATTCTTAGACACTTTGATCGCTGATAACGCTTGCCCATCGGCACCGGTGGCGGTTAAAACCGAAATGTGGCGAGCGTATTCTCGCACCAAATAAGAACCCGGTGTCCACACTGGCATTTTCAGATTGAGAATGGGCGCTGACCAATTCTCCACCCGCGCTGTCACTTCAAACAGATGAGTATGGGGCTGGGGCATGGCCACCAAATAAGCCAATGGGGAAGTTACAGACATAAAAGTTGTAAAGGAGTTGTAGATAGGGTGATCTTAACCGCTGCGTAGTTCTTGAGCGGCTAAATAGACCTGGCTCCATTCGCTAACTACCTGATTAGTTTTCAGGTTCAGAGCTTTGGCAATGGATTCGATCGATTCACCAGCCTTTAAACTTATCAAAATAGAATGCTGATTGGGAGGTAAGTTATCCTGAAAAGTCTGCCATTGGCTCTTAGTTAAACCCAAATTATGTTCTTGCAAAGAAGATTTCAGCCATTCGGCGACGATCTCCGGTTGACTCTTCACCGCAAATACTTTGATAGCATGGTAGGAAATTTTTTCGCGCAGACGATACACCTGCTTAATATCCAGCCCTAATTCTTGAGCAATTTCTTCGGGTGACTTCCCCAAAAGATAAAGTCGCAGCCATTCTTGGGCATCTTTTCCTACATTTTCAGCTAGGTAGGCCAGCATTTGGTCTTTGACCTGAGTACGCAATGCTTGGGTTTCTTCCCAATCTTGCTGTTCTTGATAGTCTTCTAAAACCTGATTATCTAATAAATTAAAAGAAATATCCCCATACTCGTCGGTAATCGTATCAGAGACTAGTTTCACTGCATCACTTTGGGGCACATTGGTTACCCCACCGCGCTGGCTTCGGCGGAGATAATTAACAAACCGGTAGGATAACAACGGCTGATTCCGGATCGGACGCAAGCAATATTCTTCCAGCGTCGCTAGCATGAGCGTATCGCGCAGCCGAGGGTTTTTGGTGCATTGAGCAATCCAGGCAATCTGTTGTTGAATATATTTATCACTTTGCAGCATTTCCTGAACGACTTCTTGTAGTACATCTACTACTGGCCGTTGTCGATCGCGACTGGAAGACAACCAAGCCCGCACCTTTTCCCGCATAATGGCCAAGCTACCCAGTCTTTGCATTAAATTTTTGTAAGCTTTTTCAGAGGGAAATCCTAAATAGCGCTGCACCAAAATCCGATAGCGGTAATCCATCGATTGAGCCAAAATTGTGGTCTGTTCTGGAGTCAGCTGGGCAAAGCGCTCTTGATTTTCACCCACCAACCATTGCACCACACTTACTTGGGTCGCAGTACTCTGACCCGCACACTCTGCTGCTAAGCGTGTTTGCCATTGTTCAATAATTTTGTTTGCTAACTTATTCATCACTGCTCCTCGGCACTGCCCTACGTACATGTTAATGGGGAATAACGCCAGCCTACATGCTTACATTTTGTAGTATAAGAGGGAGGAACGTCAATTTTATACTTGTCGCTCCCGCCCTAATTCAAGCAGCTGTTGTTGCATAGTTTGTTTAACCTGTTGGTAACAAGACCACACATAGTTTTTATCATTAGCGGCATCTCTACCGCAGTAAGAAAAAGTAATGGGTTTACAAATTCGATTGTGAATTTGGACGGGTGCCGGGATATTGGGCAATGGGCCAACGGCTACTCCCCAAGGAAAGCCCAGGTATACTGGCAAAGTTAGAGGATCAACCCCACCTAGCCACGGCCAGCCCAATGGCTTAATGAAAGAGTACAAATTACCTAAAACTAGTAAGCTATCGTGAGCCCCGGCTGAAATTACTGGCACAATGGGCACTTTTTCACGCAAGGCTAATTTAATAAAACCAGTGCGACCAGCCAAATTAATGCGGTGTCGCCACTGGTGACGGCGAAAAACATCTTCGACCCCGCCTGGATACACCAAAACCGGATGACCTTGGCGCAAAGCATTGCTGGCGGCACGGGGATGGGCAAGCACTGCCCCAAATTCCATGGCCATAGCGGCGATCGGTGGTGAAATCTCCCAAACCTTGGGGTGCATCAAGCCATAGATTGGCTGCTCGATACCATACCGCTGAAACCACTCATACATCAGCATGTACATATCTGGAGCCGCTAACCCACCGTTATGACTGCCCACCGCCAAGAATGGCTGGCCAAGAGGTACTTGATCCCAACCATCGCTGGTGACCCGAAAGTAGTAGCGGTAAAACCATGACCAAATTGGCATCATGGCTTTAATAGTGTCGGGGTTGCGTTGATCGAGAGACCAAGTATGGCGCGGATAGTGTGCTTCCAAGAGAATTAAATGTTTTTAGCTGCGTTTAAATGATTAATCCATTGTTGGAGGTGTTTCGTCAACCAAAACAATTTTGGCTGAACTATTGACAAACTGATGAAAAGCCTTTAGTGTTAATATTCGGTGTTCAAACGCGGGCGGTTAACTCAGCGGTAGAGTATCTGCCTTACAAGCAGGCTGCCACAAGTTCGAATCTTGTACCGCCCATAGTATGCACCTGGAAAGCTAGTCTC
>JAGVCD010000176.1 GCA_020059425.1 Chamaesiphon sp.
ACGGACTCCTACCCGATCGGCACTCCAAGCTTTTATGACAGCCTCGGTGACTTCTAATAGTAAACGCGATCGATTGGCCACACTACCGCCATAGTCATCGGTGCGTTGATTGACTCCATCCCGCAAAAATTGATCTAACAAATAACCATTGGCACTATGAATTTCTACCCCATCAAATCCGGCCTCTTGGGCGCGGTGGGTAGCGGCTACATAATCTTGCACTAAACCAGGAATTTCGCTAATTTCCAAAGCCCGTGGCACTGGATAGGGCTTTTTACCGTTAGCCGTATGCGCTTCCCCGACAGCAGCGATCGCACTAGATGAAACAGGGGTCTCTCCATGGGGCTGAAATTCTTGGTGAGAAGCTCGTCCACAGTGCCAAAGCTGTAAATAGATGCGGCCACCTTGATCATGAACAGCCGTAGTTACTTTTTGCCAGCCTTTAACTTGAGCATCATTATAAATACCCGGGCTATTCAACCAGCCCGCTGCTGTTGCCGAAATGTTGGTGGCTTCGGCAATAATTAAGCCCGCACTAGCTCTTTGAGCATAATGTTCGGCCATTAATTCATTGGGGATGCGCTCTTGACCAGCACGGCCACGGGTCAATGGTGCCATGATGAGGCGATTGGGTAAGGTGATAGCACCTAATTGATAAGTAGAAAAAAGATTAGGTAGTGCATTCATGGTTCGTTCGCGGAGCGTCTCCAGAGGATAATCGAGCTAATTACTTAAAGTGCAAAACCGCTCTAAGATGGAAGGTAGTAAATTGATGTCCTTTTTCTTAGGTTGATAGTTCGAGTATATCGAACAATTGAACTTTGTGCCAAACTATAAAATTCATGCGCCCGCTAGCTCATCCCGATCGAGAACAATTAACTCTAACCTCTGTGTTATACGCCCTGGGCGATCCGGTGCGGTTAGAAATTGTCCGTATGTTAGCCGATCGAGGAGAATTGTGTTGTAATGCTTTCGACGCCAGCATTCCAAAATCTACGATGTCTCACCATTTCCGGATTTTGCGGGAAGCGGGTGTGATTTATAAACGGAAAGAAGGCACTCAACATATTAATACTTTGCGCCACGCCGATTTGGAAAAGAAGTTTCCGGGTTTGTTGGATGTGGTTTTAACAGCTCCTGAATAGGATTAATATCCAGTTCAGGTCACTGTTAGGGGTGTCTGAGTTTAGTGATTCTTTTCAATCTGCCTGATTGTGATGCAGTCAGAAACTATAGACTTGTAATTTGAGTAATTTTTGTTACAACCAACTCACTGATTTCAGTTTAAGAATATCATGTCAAAAGATTCTACCAATTTTAAGGTGATATGATTATGGCAAACTATTCTGACCCAGAACTATCCACTATTGCAAATGCAGCCATGATGATTGGTATGGCTGTCGCTATGGTAGATATGGGGATTGTTTCTAGTGCGATCGAAGCAGCTGCTATGTCGAAGGAGATTGTCGGTGCTGCCGATAAATATCCTAGTAATACCGTTATTCAAGCGGCTTTTTCGGAAGCGGCTATTAAAGGTGGAACTGTGAAAATGAACAAACCAGATATAAAAGCCGAAGATATTAAATCTGGCGTGTTTGTAGATAAAGCGATCGGAGCGGTGAATAATGCGTTGACAGTCTTAGAGGGCAAAGCCACCCCAGCAGAAATTCAAGAATACAAGACATTTATTTATGCTTGTGCTGAAGCTGTAGCTAAGGCGGCTGGCAGTGGATTGTTTGGCTCCGGCGCTCAAAAAATTAGTGACCAAGAGGCCGCCGCTCTGACCAAAATCAAAACCGCTCTGGGCATTTAGTCATTGTAGTGTCATGATCGATTCCACCATTGGGATCGATCGCCAGATTGGCTAACTAGCAAAAAATCACTGGCTAGCGAATACATGACAAAAATGATTCTGGGAGTATTTGTACAGTGCCAATTTTGCGATTTTCTCACAACTTCATTGGGGATGAAACTAATGACTTGGCAATTAACTATTCCAAATATGGCCTGTGGTGCCTGCGTTACTAACATTACCAAAGCTGTCCAATCGTTAGATGCCCAAGCAGCACTAACAGCTGATTTAGCCAGCAAGCAGGTATCGATCGACACAACCCAATCGCGGGAGTCGATCGCCCAAGTAATTACCCAAGCGGGATACTCTGTTCAATCCTGATGAACTGAGGTGTATACCAGACTAGTAATTCTGCATATTCCGGCAAAATCCTGCTCTCTTCATTATTGAAGTGAGCAGGGCCGGTAGCTATAGCTACAAATATCTTGTCCACCTATCGATTTTCATTAAACCTTCGCTTTATCTTTTAGATGAGGCTGTTTTAATTTGTCCTTGCCATTTAAACCATTGCCAGAACTTTTCGGCGACTGGGGCTGGATTACTCCATAGCCGCCATGATTGCGTTGATAAATGACATTGATTTCATTGGTTTCGGAGTTGCAAAACATATAGAAATCATGATCTACCATTTGCAAATGTTCTTGAGCTTCATCCATAGTCATTGGTGGCATGGCAAAATATTTTACACGTACTACTTCTGTAGGTAATTCTGGCTCACGATCACCTACTAAATCATAGTCGATTGACTCCATCAATTCATTCTCAAGACTTTGATCTTTGAGAGAAGTTTGAGTCTTTTTAGCAATGAAGTTCTTCTCCTTATACTTACGAAGTTTTCGGGTAATTTTATCGGCTACTAAATCAATACTTGCATATATTTTCTCGGCAGACTCTTGTGCTCGTATTACAGTGCCATTAGCATATACAGTCACTTCGGCTACCTGTCGATCGGCTGCACGCGGGTTGTGATTAACTGATAAATTAACGTC
>JAGVCD010000082.1 GCA_020059425.1 Chamaesiphon sp.
ACGAAGAAGATTTTACCTTCGGGATCGAGCAAAAAGCGCCAAGCCATGTTCATACCAACATTGGCACCAAACCAAGGAGTTTGCACCTTGCCAGTGACTTTGATTTGAGTGTAGCTACCTTCGGCTGGTTCCACAGTACCCCGCTCAGGAATCAGTTTCAGATTTTGGCATTCTTCTTTCAGGTAGTTGAAAACGGCATCTCTACCAACAATTGGTCTTTGAAAAGGCGGTTGTAGAGCGCCTTCATTATCGAACAGAGCAATGACAGCATCAAAGTCATTGGCGTTCATGTTGTTGATGTAGTTCAATACGGTGGCATTATCCACACCTTCGATCGATACCGCTGTCCGTTTAGCCACTTCTTGAGGCAGAACCATTGGCTCTGCAATTTTAGCAGCACCTTCGCCAGCGTAACCCATGTCTACTACAGTATTCCGTAATACGGTGATCTGCTGACCTTGCTCTAGATCACGAATTGCTTGTAAAACAGCCGCCGCGTTAGCGGAAAGCTTGTAGCCTTCTGGAATGGGGGCTACGATACCTTCAGCCATCCATTCGCCTAGTTGATACCAAAAACCTAATTTGATGTTGGGCGTAAAGACACCGTAAGCGCGGCAAACTTCGTTATCGGCGCGGTTAGCCAAGTCACACATGGCCTGGGATTGTTCGGTAAAGTTCATGGCTTTGATCTTGTTCAGCAAGCCTTGAGCCAAAATCATACTAGCAGCGCCAGGTGCTGCCACGGTGATGGTAGTACCCATTTCTTCGTAGGCAAACCAAATCAGAGCCAGTTGATCCTCAGCATTAAGCTGATTGAAACGAGCGATAGTTGCTGGAACGGCATCAGCCGTGAGGGTTCCAGGAAAAATGCCGCGTGCAGAGTCAATAGTGAATGACATACTTGTATTACTCCAATTTTCTATATAGCTCTATTTTATGGGCTGTTGGATCACAAGGCAGCTAAAATCTTTGACCCAAGTACAAACTCTATTACATTTTGTTAACAAAAGTAAAGATATCTTTACAATTATTTGACAGATGGCAACTTATACCAGGGCAACTGCGGATATTCGTGATGTTCCCAGTGATAGCCAAAGTGGTAGCAAGTTAACAAAGACCAAATTGGCGACAAATTGCTGCTGCGCGATCGATGTCTGCCCAAAGTCGCTGGAGAGTGGTGCGGCAGAAAAGTTCCAAAATAGAACAGCTGCAGCGAACTAAGCAAAATCGGTAGCACCCAAAACAACAGCAGATTAGCGATCGATACTTGCCCCAGCCAGTATAAGCCAATAAAGACAGCGGCCATTCCCAGCAGTAATGTCCAAATTTGCCGACATGATGCCCCAACTAAATAGCCGCGCATAAATTGTAAATACCATCGCCCAATCCCCTGCTCACAAAAGTCTGGATCTATTTCAGTGGCTGGATGTTGATGATGCAGCTGGTGTTTAGATTGCAGAGCAGAGTAGGACAAAAAAGCATAGAGCGTCGTACAGAGCTGGCCAATAAAATGATTAAGGCGAGGATAATAGGTCGAAACCGTGCCATGCATGGCATCATGAGCCGTCACAAACAATCCTGTATGGAAAAAAGTCCGCAGCGCGATCGTTAGCCCAATTATCATCAGCGAACAATGAGACAAATCTAGCCAACAAGCCCCCACCAGGCTTACTGTCCAAGCAATCAATACCAGCAAAGGAACCAGTAGGCCAACCAATACTTGCACAACAAAACAACATCACTCTAGAGTCTAACGGAAGTTTAGGGGAAAATATCTAGCCTGTCTTGATCGATCGGAATCTTCCAGCGGCTAATCCCCGTCAATTCTAGTTAAGTTCCTCACCACTGCGAAAGTAAATTGCGACCTTGATGCTAGGATTACCGCAGCCAAATTACAAATTTTCAAATCATTTTTC
This sequence comes from Chamaesiphon sp., assembly GCA_020059425.1. The sequence continues at coordinate 1,917 of JAGVCD010000082.1, forward strand.
CACAAAAATATGAAATCAAATTTTTTCTTAGCCACAGGCATTTTACTGCTCGGAGCAATGGGGCTAGGCCAATTAAATATTCATCCACCAGCAGCCCAAGCACAGCAAAAAGTCACTGCTAATCAGGGAGTAGAAATAGTAATCAATGGCAGCAAAGTTGCTTTGCCCTGGCGCACGAATGGCCAAAAGCTAGAGTTGAGCGATACTGGATTGTTATATCAATTTGGATTGGAATTACTCAATACCAGCAACTACCGTCAACAGCCAGTGGATGGCTATGCTAACGCCAAGATGATTCTGTCGGCTAGTTTGGATAAACAATATCGCTACTTAGACATCACCAAACTAGCGGCAGCCAATAAATGGAACTGGAAAATAGCCGGTAAACAACTACAAATTAATACACCCAAACTGACGGTGGCCGATGTTCGAGCTACTAATTTGGGGAGCGATCGCGGCCAAATTACGATCAAATTAGATGGCACCGTGCCCTGGCGCTTAAGCCAAGATGCCACTGAGGGCTTTTTGACTATTTATACGGCGGCTAAACCACAACTGACGGCGGAAACTAGTGCCGATCCAGAGTCTACTAGTCCAGAGACTGGGGTTATCCCTAGTCCAGTTGTTCAGGCTAGTGTTAGTTCTA
>JAGVCD010000052.1 GCA_020059425.1 Chamaesiphon sp.
ACAGACCCATTTTGCCGTGCCGCTCTGGTCGCATGTCAAAAAAGATAAGTCGCCCATTGTGGCCTTGATGGGCATGACCCTCAATGGCAACAGTATTGGATTTAGTAAACAAGCCTGGGAGGGAGGGATGCGCCCTAGCCCTCAATTCAATTATCGAATTGAATTTGGCGAACTGTACAATACTTATGTCCGCAGTTTCAAAACACCACCAGTTTTTGCGATCGATCATCCAGCGTCAATGTCCAGCTACTTAGCGCGTTATTGGTTGGGCACCATGCAGATTCATCCTGATAAAAGCTTCAAATTTCAGGTGGTGAAAAGCTCGGATCTGGCTGCTGGGGTGCAGTCCAAAAAAATTGATGCCTATGCGGTAGAAGAATCAACCCATCAGCAGTTGGTTAAAAGTAAAGATGGCTTTACGGCCTATGTTGATCGAGATATTTGGCAGGGACATCCCGATAAAATTTTGGCGACTACCGCTGGTTGGGCAAAGAGTAATCCGATTACGGCTAAGGCCGTGGTAGCTTCGGTATTAGCGGCTTGTCAGTTTTGTGACATCGAACGCTTCCGCAAAGAAGAGGACAAAACTCCGATCACTTTGGCTCAGCAATTAGTGAAGCCCGATTATCTGGATGGTGGTGATGCCAAAAATCTGAAGGTATTATTGACGGGAAGTTATCAGTATGATCAAATGAATGCGGTAGCGAAGGCTCCAGTTACCATCCCAGATTTCCAGATTTTTCACTACATTGATAAGTTAGACTATCTCAAAGATCCTAATAATGCTAACTATCTCTGGCAGTCTCATGCTGTTTGGGTCTTGACTCAGATGGTGCGCTGGAATCAGCTGAATTTGTTTGAATATCCTAAAGATGCCGAAAAGTTGATTGCGGCGGCTTATCCGATGGATGTGTTTAGGGAGGTGGCAAAGGCGGTGGGGCTGAATTTGCCGAAAGAAACTGTCAAGAAAGAAGAAAAGACTGTTTTTATTGATAAGTTGGCTTTTGATGCTAGTGAGCCATCAGATTACATTAATGGGTTTGATATTCGGACTAGTTAACCAAATATATTTTGTCTAGGGCATGTCATCACTATAAGTCAGATGACCTGGCCTGATAGAGCCAAATTTTCCATCATTCCACATCTTTGTTCTGTGAAAAAAATCTTGGCAATCGCCGCCCTCTTCTCGATCGGCTTACTGGTTGGTACCGGTTATTCCTATTGGAAAAATGCTACTTCTCTGCCTGATTGGTATCAAGCCTCCACCACCGAACCAGTTGCTCTCCCCACGGCCACAGTATCGCCAATACCATCCCCTCGATCGGCTACTGTCATCCAAGAAACCATCAAAACGGCTCAACCAGGAGCAGTTCAAGAAAAGCTCACCGCCTCAGAAGTGGATAACCTGATCATGGCTGGTTTAACCAAAAGTAGTGGTAAATCTCGGCCTCTCCCATCAGCCATCAAAGGTATTAAAACCCAGATTCAGCAGAACCAGATTCGGACTGGGGCAATTATCGATTTAGCCGCGATCGAACAGATGCCACCCAGTCCCCGCACCGAAATGATCCGTAAAATTTTGCAAGTGATGCCCCAACTGCGCGGTCAGCCCGTATACATTGGAGTTATCGGACGACTAGTGGTGAAAGATGGACAGCCCCAGCTTTCTGCTGATAGCAAACTCCAGATCGGCAAAGTAGAATTGCCACTAGATGATGTGGCTCAACAGTTGGGGATGTCTCGTTCGGCTGTTGAAAAGAATCTGACCAGCTATTTGCAATTCCGTGATCTGAATATCGATAAGATTGATTTGACGGACCAGGGTGCAGTGATTACGGGGCAAAAGAAGTAGGCAGTTTAGCAGTGTCAGGCGATCGATCTCCAACCAGTCACCAATCAGAGATTTTTGCTAAGATCCAGGCAACTCCCCCTCAGCAAGCGGGAATGTCCTAAGATCAATGAGGAAGACGATGTCAGATTTCAAATTGTATCAGTACAATTCTTCGGGAAATTGCTACAAAATTAGATTGTTACTGAATATGTTAAATATCGATTATGAAAGTATTGAAATCGATATCTTAAAAAAAGAATCCAGAACCCCAGAATTTCTAAAAATCAATCCTAATGGCAGAATTCCGGTTTTAGAGCACCAGGGCAAATTTCTGGCAGAATCCAGTGCAGCTTTGTGGTATTTGGCCAAAGATACACCTTATTTATCTAACGATAATTTTCAAGAAGCGCAGACTTTGCAATGGATGTTTTTTGAACAATATAGTCATGAGCCATTTATCGCCACTTCCAGATTTTGGATTCATATTCTCAAAGCAGCTGACCAGTATCAGCAGCAACTAGAGCAAAAGCAAGCTGGTGGCTACGCGGCCTTGGATGTGATGGAAAATCATTTGGGTCAACAGCGTTATTTTGTAGCTAATCAGTTTAGTATTGCCGATATTGCTCTTTATGCTTATACCCATGTAGCGGAGGAAGGAAATTTCGACTTGACGAAATATAGCAATATTCAGCAATGGTTTCAGCGGATTGAGTCTCAACCAGGTTACCTGTCAATCAAGGATAATTCACATTAGTAGTGATGAACAATGAAGCAACCATCCGCCTCAGTTTTTTTTGTGGGATTTTGACACTAATGGTGGTGTGGGAAAAAATTGCCCCACACCGCCAACCCAATGCTTACTCATCATTTCGCCAGCTAAACAACTTAGGCATAGCTATTCTCAATACATTTCTCCTGCGATCGATCTTTCCCGTGGCAGCAGTCGGCAGTGCCATTCTCGCCGCTCAACAAGGTTGGGGAATATTTAACATAATTTTTTTACCTAGCTGGCTAACCATATTATTATCGATCGTCCTGTTGGATCTAATTATCTATGGGCAACATGTATTGTTTCATGCCCTTCCGATCGGCTGGCAGATCCACAAAGTGCATCATTCCGACCCAGATTTTGATGTGACCACTGGTTTACGATTTCACCCGATCGAGATTTTATTATCAATGGGCATCAAGATTTTAGCGATATGGTTACTAGGCATAGCACCCTTCGCCGTCTTGATTTTTGAGGTGTTGCTGAATGCCACCGCTATGTTCAACCATAGCAATATTTCCTTGCCAGGACTTTTCGAGCATTGCGTGCGCTTATTTATAGTTACGCCAGACATGCACCGAATTCATCATTCGGTCATACCGGCAGAAACCAACAGCAATTTTGGGTTCAATCTCACCTGCTGGGACCGCCTGTTTGGAACCTATCTTGCTGATCCGATCGCTGGACAAGAGAAGATGTCGATCGGGTTACCCGAATATCAACAGGATCAACGAGTGGCAAAATTGCTAGGAATGCTCATTCTACCTTTTGTAGCCGATATTCAAGATTAACTATTCGCCTTTTTCCACCACAATGGTCAGGTGAGCAACCATCGAACCGATCACAGCTACCGCTGTTACTACTGGAAATAGTGCTGCCCCCAACACCCCACCCACAACACCCACCGTCAAAGGGATTTCAATCAAAGTCTGGCCTTCGGAGTGTTTGATAATAATCCGCCGGATATTCCCAGCATGAATCAGTTCTTTCACCTTCCCGACTAGGGAATCGCCATTGATGCTAAATTCTTCGACGGTGACCTTCTCGGTAGGTTCTTTGGCTTTGGTCTCGCAAACTGACGGTACGATCGAATCCGCAGACTGTGATTGCTCTTGTGTTTTTGGGGTGCTGGAGTCATTCATGGTTTTGTCCTGCTTCGTCACTGAACCCTCTCAGATTAGAAGAAAATGTTGAGGAAGCTGTGAGGATAGAAATTTAATCTCAAGGCCAGCCGCCAATTACCAATTAAATTGCGACGGGGTGACCAGAAATGTTATGTTTACCCTTATCCCTGCTAGTTTTCAGCCCCCGTCCCCGTGAAATATACCCCCAGCGCAATCGAAACCAAATGGCAGCAAGAGTGGGACAGAATTGGTCTCTACCAAACCGATACCACCAGTAGCAAGCCTAAATTTTATGCCCTCTCGATGTTTCCTTACCCATCGGGTAACTTGCATATGGGGCATGTGCGCAACTATGTGATCACCGATGTGATTGCTAGGCTGAAAAGGATGCAGGGGTTTCGGGTACTGCATCCAATGGGTTGGGATGCTTTTGGTTTACCCGCTGAGAATGCGGCGATCGCTAATCAAGTCCATCCGGCTAAGTGGACTTACCAAAATATTGACCACATGCGCAGTCAGTTAAAGACTTTGGGGCTGTCGATTGATTGGGATTGCGAACTAGCCACTTGCTCGCCAGATTATTACAGGTGGACGCAGTGGATCTTTTTGCAATTTTTCCAAGCAGGACTGGCCTATCAATCGGAGTCGGCGGTGAATTGGGATCCGATCGATCTCACTGTTCTAGCCAACGAGCAAGTCGATAACGAAGGCCGTTCCTGGCGCTCCGGAGCGATCGTCGAGAAAAAGTTGCTGCGTCAATGGTTTTTGAAAATCACTGAATATGCTGATCAATTATTGGCAGATTTGGACACCTTAGATGGTTGGTCAGAGCAGGTCAAGACACTGCAAACTAATTGGATTGGTCGATCGATCGGGGCGCATTTAGAATTTCCGATTACTGATCACAGCGAAAAAATCACAGTATTTACGACTCGCCCAGACACCGTGTATGGAGTGTCCTATGTAGTGTTAGCACCGGAACATCCTTTGGTTGCCCAAGTCACGACTAGTGCGCAAAAAACCGCTGTTGATACATTCATTGCCGAAGTTAAAAAAGAAAGCGAGATCGATCGCACGGCTGACAATCGACCCAAGCGCGGCGTGTCTACCGGGGGCACTGTACTGAATCCGTTTACCGGTCAAGAAGTCCCCATCTGGATTGCCGACTATGTGTTATATGAATATGGTACCGGAGCAGTGATGGGCGTGCCCGCTCACGATGTCCGAGATTTTCAGTTTGCCACACAATACAACTTGCCCATTCAACAAGTGATCTTAGATCCCCAAGCAGAACCGGGGACAGCTCTGACAGCGGCCTTCACTGGTAGCGGCATCATGACCAATTCTGGGCAATTTGATGGCTTGGACAATATTGCAGGCAAGCAAGCGATCATTAAACATGCCGAGTCCCAAGGCTGGGGAAATGCCAAA
>JAGVCD010000375.1 GCA_020059425.1 Chamaesiphon sp.
ATAACTTGCTCAGTGGTGCCAGCATCACGCTGCTCCTTAGTTTCACCCACACACAAGATCGGAATCAAGCTACTTTCCTGGGCTTTTTTCAGGCGTTTATTGACAGTTTCATCAGTTTCACCAAAATACTGGCGCCGCTCACTATGACCAACAACCACATAGCGCACACCAATCTCCGTCAGCATAGCCGCCGAAACTTCACCAGTATAGGCACCATTATCTTCCCAATGGACATTCTGGGCACCCAAGCGCACCAAGTTACCATGGAGAGTCTTGCTGACAACAGTTAAATCTGTAAAAGGCACACACAGCACGACCTCCCGTTCAGTAGGAGTTTCTTCGGTCAGTGGCAAAAACTTCATCAAGAACTCAGTGGCCTCAGCCTGAGTCTTAAACATTTTCCAGTTGCCAGCAATGATAACTTTACGCACATTCAATCCCTATAGGTTCGAACTACATTTTACTGCGAATGAGTCCCTATGATTTAGGTTGCTCGGCAGCGGCATCTACATCAGTGACTTGCATGATGGTTTCTACCACCCAGCGCGGACAGCCCCGATTAGTCGTAATGGTTTTCTCGCTAATTTTATGGCCACTATCATCATTGATAATTTCTGTCTTCGTGATCGTTTCGCCATGTTCTAAATAATTTTCCAGAATGCCCATCGCTGCAACCTGCAAATCCATAATTTGCTGATGCAATTCTTCGGAAAGCTGAGGAACAAAATGTCCAGTAAAAACTTGCTCAAATAGAGCCAGTGCTTCTACATCCATCTGAGGGTCGCCACCCGCAGCGGTTTTCTTATTTCCATCTGGCTCCACACCAAGCTTAGAAATTAATTTATCGATCAACTCATTCTCACCATGTTTAATAACTGGTGGATCGGCATTAACTGATTGACGCTCTCGGTCTCGCTCCCTAGGACGATGAACATCGCCAGTGGATTCCACTAACCGATATATCCAAGCTACCTGCAAACTGAGCGGCAACTTGATCTTCCCTGCTACCGCTCGAAAAACAATATATTCGTCATGGTTGGTAATTTCTTGTACCCGATACCACTTAGATTTGTGGAGAAACAACAAATCCAGCTTCAAGTCTTGTTCGTAATGAATAAAGTTATCTTGCCAGAACGAATATATTTCTTGGCTATCGGTATAGCGAAGCTGATAGCCTTCAGGAACCTGATATTTTTGATAACGAAAGAAACCCCGGTGAGTTGGATTATTATCGATCGGTACAAAGTTATAGGGTAAGACAATATTATGAATAAAATCCCAGTAGGCGGAGTCTTGTTTAATTAAGATGTAGTGGAGTTTATCGGAAATTTTATTAATAGCAACTAGTTCTCCCTCTGGAGTAGAAAGCTGCAAAGAGTTATGAGCATAGGTAATTATTAAATTATGGTTACGAATTTGGCGTTTTTTACCCCGCGCAAATCGGCTCACCATCGTAGCATCATCAACAGTTGAAAAAAGGCTGTCAGCGTAGTCTGGGGGGTTATCCGAATAATCAATATTTCCCAGACCCAATTCATCAATTGTGTCTAAACTGTAATCCGGTTGGTAATTAGATTCAGTCATTATAAATAAAACTAGCTATATCTTAAGGGGTTAATCGATAAAACAGCAACAGTCAACTAGATATTTAAATCAACTAGTTTTATAGAGAGATTGCAGAGAAAAGTGGCATCACTTATTATGACATATCCACTTCAAATGTAAGATTGAGTAGTTCTCTCGATAGCCAACTAACTGCATCTTATCCACTCCAGATTACCCTAAACAATTAAGAAAACTATCAGGTCGAATAAAAAAAGTGTATGCGATCGACTCACATACACCCAATATTTACAGATAATTTGTTAGATATCTAGTCAGTGAAACTACCGTTTAATTAATCATTACGGCCTTCACGAGCAGCGGCTGCTTCATCGGGATGAATCCCCAAGCGAGTTAAATTAACCCGGCCTTTGTTGTCTAATTCTCGAATTTTAACCACGACTTCGTCACCAACACCAACTTCGTCTTCGACCTTACCCACGCGGTAGTCAGCCAATTGCGAAATATGAATCATGCCTTCTTTACCGGGCAGGATTTCGACAAAAGCTCCGATCGGAATAATCCGAGTAACCCGACCAACATAGACATCACCCTCATGCAAGCGGCGGGTGAGAGCTTTCACCATCAGGATCGCCCGTTTCGCTTTTTCTTGATCGATCGCCGAGACAGTTACCGTACCATCATCTTCGATGTCAACTTTAGCACCGGTTTCCTCAGTAATCCCCTTAATAGTCTTACCCCCAGGTCCAATCACCAAGCCAATAAATTCTGGCTCGATTTTGATAGTGAGCAGACGTGGCGCATAAGGAGACATCTCGGTGCGTGGTTCGGCGATCGCCTCCATCATTTTTTCGAGGATGTGCAATCTAGCTGGTCTGGCCTGTTGAATAGCATCAGCAATGGTTTCCAAAGGCAGCCCAGTGATTTTCATGTCCATTTGCAGAGCAGTAATCCCCGCATCAGTACCAGCTACCTTAAAGTCCATGTCACCCAAGAAATCTTCGATGCCCTGAATATCAGTCAAAATGCGAACTTGATCACCTTCTTTAATCAGTCCCATCGCCGCCCCACTAACCGGCTTCTTGATGGGTACACCTGCATCCATCAATGACAAAGTGGAACCACAAACCGAACCCATCGAGGTAGAGCCATTGGAGGACAAGACTTCAGAGACAATCCGCAAGACGTAAGGAAACTCTTCCTTAGAAGG
>JAGVCD010000080.1 GCA_020059425.1 Chamaesiphon sp.
ACCAATCTGTATTAAACCTAATATCCCTTCCCCAGCCATGAGAACAGCCCTAGCTTCAACCGATACAGTCCGTACTTACCTCCGTGAAATTGGGAGGGTTCCTTTGCTGACCCATGAGCAAGAGATTCTACTGGGCAAGCAAGTGCAGCAGCTAGTTGCCATTGTCTCCATTAAAAGTCAGTTGGTTGCCGAACTCGAACAAGAGCCAACTTTAGAGCAATGGGCAACAGCGGCTCAGATGGATCCAGCAAACTTACAGCGCGTAGTGACCGCTGGTGAACTCGCCAAACGCAAGATGGTAGAAGCCAATCTGAGACTAGTAGTTTCAGTGGCCAAAAAATACATTAAGCGTAATATTGACCTATTGGATCTGATTCAAGAGGGGACGATCGGTATGCAACGGGGTGTAGAAAAATTCGACCCCAGCAAGGGCTACCGTTTTTCGACTTATGCTTACTGGTGGATTCGACAAGCCATCACTCGCGCCATTGCCGAAAAAGCCCGTGCTATTCGTTTACCAATTCACATCACTGAAAAACTCAACAAGATCAAAAAGGCACAGCGGTCTTTGGCTCAACAACTAGGACGAGCCGCTACTGTACCAGAACTGGCTACAGAGCTAGAACTTACTCCTAAACAGGTGCGTGAGTATCTGGAGCGAGCTCGACAACCATTATCATTGGATTTGCGGGTGGGTGATAACCAAGATACGGAACTAGGGGATCTGCTGGAAGACCCGGGTGTCTCTCCAGAGGAGTTTGTGATTCAATCTTCTTTACAGATGGATTTGGAGAAGATGATGGCGGAGCTATCCCAGCAGCAGCAGCAGGTCTTGACCATGCGCTTTGGCTTGCATGACAGTCAGCCCCTAACTTTGGCCAAAATTGGTGAAATGTTGAATATCAGTCGTGAACGAGTCCGCCAAATTGAGCGGGAGGCGATCGCCAAATTGCGGAAACGCAAAGACGATATCCGAGAGTACGTAGCTTAAGATATCGGATCTGAATTATTCACATAGGCAAATAGCAGGAAGAAGTACTTTCTTTTCTGCTGTTTGCCTATGTAAAGCCAGTAAATATCCCTAATTTTCAAGCTATTCCTAGGCTTTTGACTCCAGGTTGCTGTATCATCAGTTTTGCTGCTGGAATCGAACATCTGTCACAAACTGATACAATTGCTATTGTGTTTGCATGTGCGGTGATGAGAATCTTAATTTCTTATTAGCAATTTGAAACAAATTGTTGTGTGAGAACATCTAGGGATTTATCTTTCTACCCCCAACTGTTATTAGGTGATCGACCAACGTTTTCGTGTCTTTTTTATAGTGAAATTGCCCTTACTTGCAGCTTTTGTTGGCATACTGATAATGTTGCCATTACCAGCATCAGCTGGGCAGCTGAAAACTTGGGTACTATCCAGCGATGGCAAACGCTTATCATTTAAAACTGATGGGAGAGTACAACCAAAAGCCTTATTGCTGTTTTCGCCTACAAGATTGGTGATAGATTTGCCAGGAACTACCTTTCCGAGACGCACTATTACGCAAAAACTGTCTGGCTATTATAACACACTACGAGTGGGCCAAGTCAACAGAAACACCACTCGAATGGTTTTAGAAGTTCGGCGAGGATACACACTAAATCCTAAGCAGATCAGTTTTACAGGGTTGAATCCGATCGACTGGATTGTAGATATCCCTAATCCAATAGTCGGCAAATCCCCAAATCTCTAGTCCCAATTGTTTAAACCTCGCAAGAATTAGGAGCAAAACCTCGTGAAACTGAACTGGCTGTTACCCGGTATTATTGGTTCCTTGTTGGCCGCTTTAGCCACATTGCCAGCTGCGGCTTCAGAAATAGTTTCTTGGCGGTTTGATCAAACTAACAATCGACTAGACTTTGCAACTGACAGTCGGGTTAAGCCGGAAGCTCAGTTGCTCGCCGACCCGAGTAAGTTGGTGATATCTTTACCGGAAACTAAGCTCAATAGGTCTACCCAACGCCAGCCCATCGGAAAAGGGGTAAGAGAATTACGGGTAGGTTACAACGAAGAGACTCGTACTACCAACTTGGTATTTGAACTAGAGTCTGGGTATGTTTTCGATCCTCGGCAGATTTTGATTAGGGCGAACAGCGCCAATCAGTGGTCAGTTCAATTGCCTGAGGCGCAGTTGGCTAAGGGGGGTGCAATGCCAACAGGCAATGTATCAGTCTTTAATGAAACAGGTGCTTTAGTTGCGCCTGATCGACAGGTGGTAACTAGTGTGGTTACTGGGGCAAGTAGTTCTCCGCCACCAGCCAGTTCAGCAACTTTAGTAGCAGCCTCTGGATCGCCAGCCACTATTAGTGCGGTGGAAGTAGACAAGCAATACAACCGGGTCATTATTCGCGGTAGTCGTCAGCTTACTTATAGTGGTAGTTGGGATGCCAAAGGCTCCGTATACCGGGTAGTGATTCCCAATGCCCGGTTAGCTGGCAACTTTAAGTTCCCTTCCCAAAATGAGGTTAATCTACAAATTTTTTCAGCTGGACCTAACTCGGTAAATGTAGAAGTGCGGCGTTTTGATCGCAATCAAATTGGCCCAGTTGTCCAGTATTATGCTGGTCAAATTTTGTCTTTACCCTATGGTGTAGCACCTAGACCAGTAGTTGCCGAGACCCGTCCATCGACTAGTACTCCGCGTACAACTACCCCTACACCAACAACGATCCCCTCCAGCGGTCGGCCAGTTAATCGTCAAGTTTTAGTGATGATTGACCCTGGTCATGGTGGCAGAGATCCTGGAGCAATTGGACTGGGTGGTCTCAAAGAAGTTGATGTGATTTGGCCGATCGCCAAACGAGTTTCTAAAATTCTGGAAAGCCAAGGAATTCGCACCAAATTAACCAGAGATGGTGATTATTATGTGGGTCTAGATGAACGGGTCACTATGACCAACCGGAACAATGCTACTGTTTTTGTCAGTATTCATGCCAATTCGATCGATGGTCGTCCGGATGTTAATGGGCTAGAAACTTACTTCTATGGTCCAGCCGGTGGCCGCATGGCTGAAGCCGTACATCGTAATGTGCTGAGTTCAGTAACTCAAAAAGGGTTTTATATTGGCAATCGAGGCACACGTAGCGCCCGATTCCTAGTCTTACGTAAATCTCAGGTGCCAGCTATCTTGGTGGAAACAGGTTATTTGACCAGCGCAGCGGAAGTAGCTAGGTTGCGACGGGATGACTATCAAGCGGTGCAAGCCGAAGGTATTGCCAAAGGGATAATCGAATATCTGCGTCAACAATAATCTTCTTGATAAAATCATTAAATAACACGATGTGGTCATCCCAAAACAGCCTGTTTAGGGATGAATATTGTGAATTAGTTTGAGCCACTCGGAATTTCAACCGTCAGATAGTTCGGTAAGAAATCGCATGTCGTATCACATAGAGAAATATTTGAAAATAATACAAATGATTGAGTCTAGTTTGGTAAACATATGATACAAATAGTTGGAGTGTCTTAGTACTCTATATTTCCAACTGTTTGAGGTTTCCTTTGTTGATTGCCCCTGTCGCCTCATCGTCTTCTAGACACACTTCTCATGCCCAGATTGGTGTGTTTGACAGCGGAGTGGGCGGTTTAACAGTTTTAACAGAGATTCATAAACAGTTACCCCATGAATCGGTTCTGTACTTTGGGGATACTGCCCGCGTGCCCTATGGCAATCGGGAACCCGGCGAAATTGTGCAATTCGTCCGAGAAATTTTGACGATGATGGCACAGCGCCAAGTAAAAATGGTGCTGATGGCTTGCAGTACCGGTTCAGCTTTGGCCCTAGATATTGTAAGAGCCGAGTTTGATTTTCCGATTGTGGGTGTGGTTAAACCCGGAGCTAAAGCTGCGGTTAAGGCGGGCAGTCGGGTAGGCGTAATTGCCACTCAGGCCACTGTGAACAGTAAAGCCTATGGCAATGAGATGCGCCGTTGCGACCCGACAGTGCAGGTTTGGGAAGTGGCTTG
>JAGVCD010000219.1 GCA_020059425.1 Chamaesiphon sp.
CATCACTAATTCAGGCTCAGTCTCCAGCTCCCAGGGATCTAAATCTGTCACTTTTGCTGTTGCATCCTGGCTGCCAGGGCGCTGCTGCCAGTGATTAAGTACATCTTCAATGACCACCGCATTAAACCAAACTTTAAAAACCACACTTAATGGCAGAGCTAACAACAATCCTAAGAAGCCAAAAGAACTAGCAAAAAATACCTGGGCTAACAAAGTAAGAGCTGGTAGTAGCGATACTTGCTGTGCCATGATGTAGGGAGTGAGCAAACTACTTTCAATTTGCTGGATGACAAAGTACAGTATTAGCACCAGCAAAGGCTTCCAGGGATCATCCAATAAGGCTAAACCCATAGGTAACACCACGCTAAGCGTGGGACCCAAATTGGGGATAAAGTTGAGCAAACCAGCCAACACCCCTTGAGCCAGTGGGTAGGGGATATTTAATGCTCGTAACCCCACCGTGCTCATTAGTGCCACGGCCAACATACTGATCGCAGCACCGATTACCCATTTACCTAGAGAAACTTCGCATTCATCCAAAATTTCTTCGACACGCCGACGATAGAACTGCGGGAAAAGCGACACAAACACTTTGCGATAAGATGTCGGCTGCACCAGCAACATAATGGTCAACACCAATAACAGAAGCAAATTCAAGATCACAGTTAATGAACTAGAAAAAACAGCGAAAGATCCGCCCAATAGAAACTTGCCGATCGGTTGAGCTTGTTCTTGAATAGCAGCAGCATCCGGAATTGCAGCCATCATCTGTTCTGGTAAATAGCGACCCAACTGGTTGCGCCAGTCAGATGATAAAGCAAAGAGGCGCGGCAATTTATCAGCAGCAATTTCTCTGAATTGAGTGACCAAAGGCGGCACAATTAGCCAAGAAAAGGCGACCACTGCCAGCAAGAAGATAATTAAAGCAATGAGAATAGATAGCCCTTTTTTGAGTTGCAGGCGATGGCGAAGCATTCGTGCCAACTGATTCAGTGATGTTGCCAACAAAATAGCCGCAAAGGCCATCAGCAATAATTGACGAATTTGCCAAGCCACGTACAAACTGATTGCTAGCACAATCAAACCCAACCATTGACCAAACTTCACGGCTGACTCCTAGATATGCTCGCTTGTACTTCTCGCCATCCGAGGACGATCGCAATCAGCAAGACTGGTAGAAAGACCCCAATTGTAGCAGTTGTGGTATTAGCTGGAATGGCCAACTGGGGGGCACCAAATTTAATCGCGATCGAGATAGTTGTGGATAAAATGATCACACGCAGCAATGTACTGACTAATGGAGACATGGAGTTAATAATTAATTTGGGCGGACTAGGCTGATTATTCTTAGTTCGCCAAAAAGTTTAACACTAGCTGATTAAATCGGTCAGGAAATTCCAGAAAAGGATGATGGCCACAGTCTGGCCAAATGGCTAATTGATGGTTGGGAATTTGCTGGGCTAGCTGGGCGTGAGCCACTGGCAACACCCGATCGAGTGCGCCCCAAATTACCAAAGTTGGCGGTTTCAAACTGGGTAACTGGGCAATGGCCGCTTCATAAACCGAGGGCTGTACGCCCCAGAGATGGAGATTAGCCCGCGCTATTGCCGCAATAGCCCGTTGACGGTGGGGCAGCGCAAAAACCTCGTAACGCAGTTCCATCCAGTCCGGTGGTAAGTTCTCGGGATGGGCGAAATTCCATTTGAGCATGGCTGGAATCATGGCTCGATTAGGTCGCAACCAATTGAGCAGTCCAGGTACAGTTAACAGACGCAAGCCGAGATTAATTTCTCGCCCCCAACCTAATGGAGCCGAAAGTACTAACCTGTCGATCTGAGTTGGAAACAAATGAGCAAAATATGAAGCCGCCCCCCCGCCCATCGAGTTACCCACCAGACTGACTTGTTCCAGCTGACAGGCTGTCATAAAATCTTTAATAAATTGGGCTTGGGCAGCTAAAGAATAATCCAAATGTTCAGGAATGCTGGAGCGACCACAACCAAACATATCGAAGGCATACACCCGATGATGCTTAGCCAATGGCTCTAGGTTATACAGCCAAAACTCGATCGAACCATTGCCGCCATGCAGCAAAATTACCGGGCTACCCTGGTCGCCCATTTGCCAATAGCGGGTGTGAACTCCGGCTACACTAATGTATCGATCGACTAGCTCGGTCATCTTTTGAAACTAGCGCCGAATTTGTAAATTAGCACCGTGCGTATCGGTACCGCAGGTACTAAATAAGCCGTAGCGTTGAGCTAAGGTTTGTACTCGCTTGGTCTCACCTAGAGTTGGTGTCCAAGGATCGGTATTTTTGTAAGCATAAAACGTTTCTAGGCCATCAATACCTAACGCTGCTACTACCTCTACTATGTCTTCAGCCGATCGACGATAGCGCGCAGGATGTGCTAGCACGGCTAAACCCCCAGCAGCATGGATGGCGGCAATTACTTTTTCCACCACCGTAAAATCTCGATCAGCTTCATGACCTTGTAAATAGGGAGCTAATTGGGGATGTTCGGGGTCAAAACCATAACCCAGAATATGAATATCGACATTACCAATGTAAGAAGTAATTTCGGTACCAATCCAGAGCCGTGGTTGGACAGCGGCATCATATTGGGCGAGCAGCGGCACAGCCAACAAGTAACCCTCTACACTGTGGTGATCAGTAATTGCCATGTCGGCCAGACCAATGTCCACAGCTTGTTTGATCAATTCTGCTGGCTCTAAGCGACCATCGGAACAGATGGTATGCATATGAAAGTTATAGCGGTGGGGACAGCTGTGAGCATCCACCTGTTCAAAAACGCTGCGTAAAGCAGCTAAGTCTGGAGTTGCACAGAGGGAATCGTGGCTTCGGTTTGGTTGCCCCGTCATGTTAGTAGAGTCTAGTGATGAAGAAATATAAACTAGACTTCTTCTAGCTTAACGCAAGCATCCCCATAATCTCTAATCCTCAATCGTCTATCAAGTTAACACTAAGGTATTAGATTTAGGATCGAATACGAATAATACAGCGTCACATTGATCGAACTTTGTAAAGATTCACTCGATGTGGCAATTGTAATATATTTGATATTCTTTTTCGATAGTATTGCAATAAAACCCATGCCAACAGAGGAAAAGAAGAGAATATGAGATTTAATTTGAGGTTTTATGTCTTTGGAAAACCATACAAACTTTTGTAAAAGCTTAAGGAAGTTTTAAGATTCCTCACAAAACCGACTCATTGGTTCCAAAAACATTTATCTTTAAAACTTGTTCAATCTAAGAATTTGCTAAATTTGCCCCAGACTCAACTTTAAACATACTGGCCAGAATCACCGCCGTTAATTCAGGTGTTACCCATGCAGCTTTTCATCATCTTTACACGCTCCTTACTATTGGCAGTTATTACGAGTTTTTTGGCACCCATTGCGCTGTTTGGAACTGCTTGGCTGAGTATGCAGCTCTGGGGCTATTTGCCGGTGGTAGGGGTTTGGGGCTTGGCGGCCAATCATCATATTGCTGGTTTCTTGACAGTTTTTGGCAGTGGCTCACCGATCTCCGGGATGCTGACCATTGCAATGGTCTGTGCCTTTGTGGGTGCTTTATTTGACGCCTACGCCTTCTATCACGCTCAAGTCCAAAAAAATCCTTATTCCAATGCGAGTGATCATTAAGGCTAACATTCTGCCCAGGGGCTGATCAAAAAAAGCAGGGAAGTTCTGAGACAAAATTCAGCAGTGTTAGAATGTCAAGGCCATTAATAGCCCCTGCCATGAATTCGATCGCTTCCGGTGCCCGCAATACTATCGCTAACCACCGTCCAGAATTACTTGCTCCCGCTGGCGATTGGGTCTGCGCTAAAGCCGCTGTCGAAAATGGAGCCGATGCTATTTATTTTGGTTTAGACCGTTTTAATGCTCGGATGCGCGGTGATAATTTCACCGAGGCTGATTTGCCAGAATTAATGGCTTTTCTTCATCAGCGCGGTGTGAAAGGCTATCTGAC
>JAGVCD010000329.1 GCA_020059425.1 Chamaesiphon sp.
GAACTGCTGGAGTCTATCTATTCTCCAACAATCAAAATCTCAGATCAAACACTACCCTCAGCGATCGATCAATCTCCTCTAAAATCTCTGGTTCCAATTCCCCTCTGATTGAAACCAACCGCTGACGTTGATCGATCGGACGAGTTTGTAAACAATCAGCGATCGACAGCTTGCTCAACCCATTGATCACTGAAGGTTCCACCCTTACATTAGTCTTGATCCGACTCTTCTTCGCCGTCCACTCCGTCAACGGCACCACCTGAATCACGGGCACCCGCTCATTATAGACATCATTAGTCACCACTACACAAGGCCGCACCTTACCAGTTTCTGACCCCTTAGTTGGCTCCAGATCTACATCAATTATCCACCCTCTTCTAATGTTGCTCACGTAGGCCAATCTACCCCAGCTAGAGCAGTCAGCTTTTGCAAGTCCACATCTTCAGCATAAACCTCAGCATATAAATCAGCTGATCTCTCCAACTCCTGCTGTTCTAGTTCTGCTCGTAACCGGTTAAGAGCCAAACGCACCACCGAGCTTTTGTCTTTAAAACCTAGATCCTTAAACTGCGCTAGAAAATCTATTTGCGACTGTTCTAAAGTAACTTTTGTAGGAACCATGCCGTTCACTTAAGACCATATTACAGTACCCTATCTTAAGGTCATATAGTAAAGGTGTCAATTTTCCTGACGAGTATTTACGATGATGACGAGTAGACTCACTGACCCACCGCTGGTGTTAACGATAGGCTATATTCTTTGATTTTATTTCTGATATATTCCATAAAAAGCTGATTCTTAATTTCTCCATAAATCTCGTCATTTAACTCCGCCTTGATAATTTCTTCCACCCACAGCAGACGAAATCCTTGAGCACTGGCGATCGGCTTGATTATTTGGGGCGGATTTGCCACGGAGAAAACTGAAAACATCTCTGGACTTAGATCTTTGCGCTGCCTTTCCCCCAAATAGCCCCCCTTCCGGCGCAGATCCACATCCTGAATATATTGACCAGCAATATCGTGGAATTTTATCTCCCCCTCCCGCACCGCATAATACAACTCCATCGCCAATTCCTTATTTTCTAAAATCACCTCCGCTAGAGCTACTCGATCGAACTCCAACTGATGTTGATAAAAATATTTTTCCACTTGGTCAGCCAGTACTATCTCCTTCAGCTTGTTGCTCAACAACTCCAGCCGCAT
Organism: Chamaesiphon sp.; assembly: GCA_020059425.1. Next base: position 1,206 of record JAGVCD010000329.1, read on the forward strand.
CATATTTTCAAACTCATCTAAAGAAAGTTGATTAATACTCAGCCACATTTGAGTGCTCTTCGCACTTGTTAATCCATTCCTTGCCCGAAAGTCATCTGCTGCCGCTTGTAGTTCACTAACCTCTAACCTGATTTCTGCTTTTTCGGCCTCTTTCTGAATAATCCGTCTCACCATAATCTGCTCAGTAAGTTCTGGGATTTTGCCAGACAACTTAATGTGTTCCAAAACATCTGCATCAGTAACTTCAGTATTAACAGTTATCATAAATCATCCTTTTTATTTAATTAAATTAGTTAAGTATAGCTACACTTATTTCCCACCTTGCTGTAACTTCTTAAATGGATCCAGAATTAGATCGATCGTCTGTCGCTGCCTGACAATTACCTCTGCTGTTCCTGTCTGCCCCAAAGTCAAAGCAATTTTTTTACCCTGTGACTGGATATAATCCCGATCCAATATCACATTCACTTCAAAAGCCTCAATTTTGCCAGTGCCCACTTCTACCAACTTAGAATCCGGCGACACCCACTGCACTTTCCCTTCCACCACCCCATAATCCTGGAAAGGATAAGCATCAAACTTCACCTTCACTGGCATTCCCACGCGCAAAAATCCGGTGCTCTGACTCGGCATCTGCACTTTCAAAATTGTACTGGCTCCCTGCGGCGCAATCTGGGCTACTAATTGGCCGGTCTGCACAAAAGACTTGGGTTGCTTAAACGGTAACTGTAATACTGTCCCACTTACCGGTGCCCGTACTACCTTTTGCTCTAGTTGTCTTTCCAGTTCAGCAATTTGCTGCCGCGTCTGAGCCGTTTCCGTATTCAGAGTACTAATCTGCGTTTGTAAATCTTTCAGTTGTTCTTCACTTTTTAAGATCGCCAGTTTGCCTCCTTCGGTTAAACTAGCCCGATTCCCCTGTTGCTCCTGTAACTTCGATTCTGTCTGCCGAATATCTGCTTGTAGCTGATGAATTACCTTATTATAGTTACCTTCTTGTTCTTTAATTCCTGTTTCAGCCAATTGAACCTCTGCTGTAGCTTGTGCCATCAGCCGTTCACTCTCCTGGGCGACACCTTGAATTTCTACTAACTTCACCTCTGGCACTCCGCCTTGTCCTAACAAGTCTTGGTAGCGCTGAACCTCTTTCAAACTCTGTTGGTATTTGTTTTGAATCAAAATCAAAGCAGATTGAGCTGCTGCCAATTTTTGGCGAGCTTGCTGAAGTTGCGCAGCTTTTTCAGTTTGTTGAATAAATAAATTGGCCTTACTATCTTTGGTGGCTTTGCTGGCTTGGTCTATTTGAGCAAATTTCTCCACGGCTTGGGCTTTATTTTGTTGCTGTTGAGTGGCAATCATAATGATCACCTGATTCTTGGCAATCCCAAACTGCGAGAGCCGATTCATTTGTCCTTCTAGTTTCGTTTTGGCTTGTTGGAGTTCGGCGCGTACCGCATCAGATTCTAGCTCCAACAAAATTTGTCCCTGCTTTACGGACTGTCCCTCTTGTACCCGCACCGCCACCACCGCCCCAGCGGTAGCGGCTTCCAAGCGATTAGCCGTCCCTTTAGTTTCAATCCGACCGCGTCCGGCACCTGTTTCATCCACTTTTGATAACATCACCCAGGGCAGAATAATACTGGTAAAGATTACTAAAAAGTACAGCAGACCCCGCGTCCACACCTGGGGTAAAGATTCCATGGCTTCTTTGGCGGTGTCTGACCAATCATCAGCTATCACCTCAATGGGTTGATTAGCTACTACTGGTAAGTTTTCTTCGGTGATCTGCTTGCTCTGGGGCGGTTCAGACGGTATCGATCGATCGACTATTTGACCATTGAAAAATGCATCAGACATGACTATATCCTTACTTAAGCTGGTTCTAATTGTTGCTGATTGAAATAGTAGTAATGACCACGTTTGCTCATTAGTTCGTGATGGTTGCCTTGCTCCACCAAAATGCCCCGATCGATCACCAAGATTTGATCAGCATGACGAATAGTAGAAAGGCGATGAGCAATCACCAACGTGGTGCGGCCTTTTAAGATGGTGCTTAAATTTTGCTGAATAATTCGTTCCGATTCCGGATCTAGATGGGAAGTGGCTTCATCCATAATCAATAGTGGTGGATTACCCATTAAGGCTCGAGCAATGGCGATCCGTTGCCGTTGACCACCGGATAGTAAGCCGCCCCCTTCACCGATCTGGGTTTCGTAGCCCATCGGTAATTTACGAATAAATTCATCAGCACCAGCCAGTCCAGCGGCTTCGATGACAGCAGATTGAGGAGCCCCAGGATGACTGAGGCTAATGTTCTCCCGAATAGTGCCCCCAAACATAAAGGTGTCTTGATCTACCACTCCGGTTTGTTGTCGCAGGGAGCGTAACGATAAACTGGCTAAATCATAGCCATCCACCAGAATCCGACCATCAGTCGCCGGATAAAGTCCTAGGGCTAATTTGGAAATGGTGGTTTTCCCTGAGCCACTTCGACCAATTAAAGCTACCATCTGACCGGGTTCGACTTCAAAGGACAGATTTTCTAATACATTGTCATCACCTTCCGGGTGATAGCGAAAAGTGACATTCTCAAAGCGAATATGTCCGCGCATCGGTGGCAGGGTTTGCCGGGCTTGCGATTGCAAATCTTCCTCGGGCTCAGCATCTAATACATCATTGATCCGCTCTACTGCAATCACCACCTCTTGCAGTTGATTCCATAGTACTGTCAGGCGTTGAAAAGGTTGAATAATATTGCCCAGCAGCATATTAAAGGCTACTAGTTGTCCGATCGTCAGTTGGTTATGAATAACTTGATAGGCTCCAAAACACAACATCGCACTGGTAATCGTAGCATTGATAGTATTGCTGAAAATTTGCAGGCGATTACTAATGACTTGCCCAGAAAAATTGGTCTTAATCGCTTTATAAAACAACTCTTCCCAATTCCAGCGCACATTTTGTTCTACTGCTGTAGACTTCACCGTTTTAATGCCTGTCAAAGCTTGGATTAAATAGCTATTCTCTTCAGCATAGGCACTAAAAATTTCTCGCGAAATCCGCCGTAAAAAAGGCGTAGCAATAATTGGCAACAACAAAAATGGGGGCACAATCAATAGTGACAGCAAGGCCATTTGCCAGCTATACCAAAACATTAGCCCCACGTAGATAAAGACTGTCAGCAAATCCAACAGAATAGTAGTGGCTTCACCAGATAATAATCTCTGGATCTTCTGATTTTCTTGGACGCGAGACATAATATCGCCCACATACCGAGATTCAAAAAAGCCTAAAGGCAGGCGCATAGTATGCCGAATGAAAGCCACGATCAGTGCTAAATCTAATTTGTTAGCCGTGTGATCGAGTAAGTACTGGCGCAAGCCCATCATTGCCACCCGAAACATGCTGAAAATAAATAGCCCTAAACCCACGGTGAACAGGGTTAACTCCGATTTTTGCACCACTACTTGATCTAAAATTAACTGAGTGAACAGGGGTGTGACCAAACCAAAAATTTGAATAAATAAAGAGGCCACAAAAATCTCAATTATCACCACACTGTGGGGTTTGAGAAGTTCAAAGAACTGCCAAAATGGGGTGGTACTTTCTGTCGCATCCTTGAGTAGGGCAGTGGGTTGCAAGATTAGGGTATAACCCGTCCAATCTTTTTGGAATTCTGCATGGCTCAGAGCCCGTTGACCCAGTGCTGGATCGGCCACAATAACCTGTTTGGCGGTAACCGCATACACCACAATGTAATGTTTACCTTCCCAATGCACGATCGCCGGTAAGGGTTGTTCAGCTAATCGATCGAGACTAACTTTAACGGGACGAGTGGTAAAACCAACGCTTTCGGCTGCTACCGATAAACCTTTGAGCGAAGATCCATTGCGATCGACATGAGCTATTTCCCGTAGCCGATTCACGCTGAATTTTTTACCCCAATAACGAGCTACCATCACCAAACAAGCTGCCCCACAATCGGAAGCACTCTGCTGAGCATAAAAAGGATAGCGGCGAGTAACCCTTTGCCACAAATGCCCCACCCTTTGTTGGGGATTGGGAAAGTAGGCTTTACTAATTTTTTTACTCGATCGATCGGGCGGCAACCCCAGCACTGGCAAATTAGGTAAAACTGATGAGTTGACAATGCGCTGTGCTGGAACTGAGCTACCTGGCTCACAACGTTTTTGGGCAGTTTCCCACAGCTGCTGACGGATCATTGGGTACTTGTCGATCAAC
>JAGVCD010000060.1 GCA_020059425.1 Chamaesiphon sp.
GCACAAGTAAAGCTGAAGTTCCCGGATGATGCGGGGCTGATCCAGCGCTTATCTCTGATTGATGATGTCGGTGGCAATCGCACGGTGCGCATGGCGAACTTGGCCTGCGTGGGCAGTCATGCCATCAATGGCGTAGCCGCTCTGCATAGTGAATTACTGAAACAGACGGTTCTCAAAGACTTTTATACGTTTTCACCAGAAAAATTCAGTAACAAGACCAATGGTGTGACACCGCGTCGCTTTATGGTGCTTAGTAATCCAAAATTAGCCGATTTGATTACGCGCAGTATTGGTTCTAGCTGGATTACCCATTTAGATGAATTGCAAAAGTTGGCTCCTTTTGCCGATGACGCTGGTTTCCGCCATGAGTGGCGCTTAATTAAGCAGTCTATGAAAAGCCAGTTGGGCGGGTATGTGCAAGATCAGTATGGAATTACTCTCAACTCTAATTCAATCTTTGATATTTTGGCGAAGCGGATTCATGAGTATAAGCGTCAACATTTGAAGGTGCTGCACATCATCACTCTCTATAACCGCTTAAAAGCTAACCCCGATATGGATATGGTGCCGCGCACTTTTCTGTTTGGGGGGAAAGCGGCTCCCGGCTATCGGATGGCTAAGTTAATCATCAAACTGGTGAACGCGGTGGCCGATGTGGTCAATAATGATCCGGATGTGCGCGACAGGTTAAAAGTAGTCTTTCTGAAAAACTACAACGTCAAATTTGCCCAGCATGTCTACCCCGCCGCCGACTTGTCAGAGCAAATTTCCACTGCTGGCTTAGAAGCATCTGGTACTGGCAATATGAAATTTGCTATGAACGGAGCGCTCACTGTGGGCACTTTAGATGGAGCCAACGTTGAGATTCGCGAAGAAGTCGGCGCTGACAATTTCTTTTTGTTTGGTTTGACTACGCCGCAGGTGAAAGATCTCAAAGCTCAAGGTTATCAGCCTCGTGCCTATTACCAAAGCAATGCTGAACTAAAGTTGGCGATCGATACCTTATCTAATAGCACCTTTGCCGCCAGCGAACCCCGGCTATTCCAGCCGATCGTCGATAACTTGCTGAATCAAGATCCATACATGCTAATGGCTGATTATCAATCTTATATTGATTGTCAGGACGCAGTTAGCAATGCCTATCGCGATCAAGATCATTGGGTGAAAATGTCGATTCTCAACACTGCCCGTATGGGTAAATTCTCTAGCGATCGGTCTATTCGGGAATATTGCCAAGATATTTGGCAAGTTAAACCAGTCTCTATCGATCTCACTCAGTCTGACTGGAAAGCACCTCAAGCATAAAAGATGGGCTAGAGGTTTAAGTAAATCAGCAGCTCGTTAATGTTCGGCATGTCACCCACCAACTTCCGGACAGGATCGGGCTGCACCTTCACCAAAGTCGGCGTAGCAAAAATCTTGTCCTGCTCCAGCAACTCCGGATGTTGGTGAATATCGATAATCCGCAGTTCATGACGGCCTGGCAGATATTCAGCACAAACTCTTTTGACCTGATGAATAGCCCGGCTAGAGCTAGGGTTACCCAAAGCTACATACAAACGTAGAATATACTTTTCGGTGGATTGCTCCAGCAAAAAAGTATCATCGTAATATTCAGTTTCGATGTTGGATTCATGCATGTGCTCCGATGTCCTATGGCGCGGTGCGGACTCAAGGATAGTCGTATTGTACTTTCATTAATTACCGAAACACCGCTTCGCCTGCTCAAAATCTTAAATTTTTTAGTGCAAACAGCAAAAAAAGACCCTGATGGGAATTTTTTTGCTGTTTAATTTTGATTGCGTAGTTTCGTAGATATCTCCAAAATCGCCGACCAGCGCATTTGCAGCTTCTTTTCAGTAAGTTTTAGCCGTTTCATGATTTCTGAATCAGCGACCTTAGACTGCTTTAGCTCCAATATTAGCTGTTGCTCTGGATTTAGAATACCTAGCAATTCATCCCACTGAACAGTGGTCAGTCCGAGTTTTTGTTCTACTTCTGCTCCTAGCCACTGCAAAACTAATTCCCAATTAGCAACGCGGGCAAACTTTTCGACATGGTACTTAAACCGCTGCTGGAGATAGTCCCGCTGTCGAGTGTCAATCCCTAAAGCCGCTTCAATTTCTGGCGCAGACAGATCTTCGAGCTTGAGTAATAGATAATCCACGCATTGATCTTGTCCCTGGAGATACTCGATCAATTGATGAATCACTCGATCGCGCAGCACCTGATCATTAGGATCGTCATTATCCGACACCATTTTGGCGCGAAGTTGTTGGAGTAGACGACTACTATTACCCCCTTCGCTATCATCATCTTTAGCGGTATCAAAGGCTTTTTCAATGTCTACAGTAGTATCAGCTGGTAAGCGCTTACTAAAAGTTTGAGCTCGTAAAATAATTAATTGCTGGCTTTTTCCGTAATGTAACTGAATGCGCCGTTTGCCATAACACTCCGTAAACACCATGTACTCGGCTAATTGCAGCATACTACGCGGTGTATAGTCGGCTGGTAATTCATTTTCCCGCCGAAAAGCTTTCAGAGCCTCAGCATAAAAATCTTGTAAAAAGTCTTCAATGAGGGAGTATCGCCCTTGAAAACCCAGCTGGGACTGAGGCAAAGAGATATAGCGGTAAACGATCGCACTCAGATGACCATGCAGCTCAATCCGGCCTTGACGCGAACCGAGGTGGTAATAATA
>JAGVCD010000277.1 GCA_020059425.1 Chamaesiphon sp.
ACATTCTTGACGATCGTCGTGGCTGAGCATTTTAAGAGAGTGGCTAGCTTATCGATCGTATTGGTATCCGGAGTGGCGACTTGCTCTAATTTAGTGAAAGGCGAAGCAACAGCATTAGCCTCTACCGATACCGCTTTTTCTACATTGGCAGCGTACTGACCATCCTCGGTGTACAACACATCATCTTCTCCCGCAGCAGCCAGCACCATAAATTCTTGAGAACCAGAACCACCAATCGCGCCAGAGTCAGCATCCACCGCCCGGAAAGCCAGTCCACAGCGGCGCAGAATATTGCAATAAGCTTGGTGCATGTCCTGATAGGTCTCTTTCAGGCTCTCTTCGTTGGCATGGAAGGAATAGGCATCTTTCATGATGAATTCTCGCCCGCGCATTAAGCCAAAACGAGGTCGAATTTCGTCCCGAAATTTGCTTTGTATTTGGTACAGATTTTGGGGAAGTTGGCGGTAGGAGCGAATTAAATCTCTGGCTACAGCAGTGATCACTTCTTCGTGGGTGGGACCGAGGGCGACCTGGCGCTGCTGGCGATCGGTAAAGGCAAACATAATACCCTCCGCTTGGGTATAAGTATCCCAGCGTCCAGATTGTTGCCAGAGTTCGGCGGGTTGCAGCTGGGGCAGCAGGCATTCTTGGGCACCAGTGGCATCCATTTCTTCTTTGACGATCTGGCGAACTTTATTGAGCACCCGTAACATTAAGGGCAGGTAAGCATAGAGTCCGCTGCCGATGCGGCGAATGTAGCCAGCTCGGAGCAACAACTTGTGGCTGGGGATTTCGGCTTCGGCGGGTTCTTCCCGTAAAGTGACAAATAAGCTCTGAGAAAGTCGCATGGTGCCTGATTCAAATAAACCGCAGTCCATTATAAACTTTAAGGTCATGGCTGACGGTGGCAATCAGCGGGAAATAATTGTCTGAGCGGTTATTTCTGGTTATTTACGTACAAATTAATCCTGATCGATCGTTTGAACGCCTGAAGATCTAAGTTAGAGATACTGAGGAAATAATTCATGAAACGGCAAATAATTGGTTTGGTAATTGGGACAATCACTTTGACTGTTGGTTGGGCTGGTCAGGCAAAGGCTGATAGCTACGACAGCGAATTCAAAAAAGCTTTTTCGGCTAACTCTGGCGACATTTACGACAATGGCAGTCTTTTTAAGCAATTTAATACTTTAGTTGGTTTATCTTTTTCCGACCTAGAATATCGCAAAGATGCTCAAGCACTTAATGCGGTCTATCGCGAAGGTCTGCGTCGGCAAGTTGGGGTACCGATCGTTACCCAAGATTTAGCTGACCCTTTTGAGACTTCCATCCAAGTTAACCCGGGCTTGACTGGTGTTAATCGTTAGAAAGTATTAAATTCACCAAAAAGCCGCATCTTAAACTTTAAGATGCGGCTTTTTATGATCCATTTTCTGATGTTTTAAATAATACCTTGGCTAGTTAAGCCCAGAATTGCACCGGCTCCTAGCACATGGCCGAAGCAGGTGCCACCAATAATTTGAGCGACACTAATACCGCCCAGTTGCGGACCAACTTTTAGCTTGGAACCAGTGACGGCAGCCAATACACCCAAAACATTGGCAACAACCATAACGATCGCCACAGTGGGAGACCAAGCTTGGCTCAGGGGAGCGGTGGCTACTAAAATATTACTAAACATGATTTATTTTCCTTACAGATAAACTACAAAATAGCTAGGTTAAACAAAACTAGCTAAATAACACCAGCATTGGTTAAACCCAATATTAAACCGACTCCCAAAATGTGGCCAAAACTTAAAGTTGCCAGTAATTCTGGCAAGTTAAAGTTACGGAACAAATCGGGTTTACCCAGCGGTAGATCTGGGCCACCGCCAGGATGTTGGATAGCAAACCGGCCAATGGCTACTGCAAACAAATTGCAGACTACCATAACCAGGGCGGTACCAAAACTCCAGGGTTCAGTGTGGGGAATCGCTGCAATGATCAGATGATGCAACAAATTTCAGCTCCCAATAATAATTACAGGAGAATTATTCAGCAATATTTGGGCTTCAGCAACATTTCGTCTCAAGATTTAACACAAACCAATATTACTTGAGCATCACGACGGTGTTATTTTTGAGGGCTTTCACCAGATCAGTAGTCTCGATTACTGGCGCACACAAAGCTCCTTGGCCAAAGCGACAGCCCAATTCTCGTAACTGGCTCAGTTGAGACTGATGCTCAATACCCGTAACTGTCACGCTGGTATCTAACGTTTGAGCCATTTTAATGATCGCCTGTAAAATTCCGGCGCTGCGGGGATGGAGAGTAGCTGATTGCAGAAACGTTCGATCGATCTTGATGTTGTCCACCACAATTTGATGCAAATTTTGCAAGGAAGAAGATTCTGAGCCAAAGTTATCAATGTTTATCTGAAATTTATGAGTTCGCAGATGTTTAATAATGTCGGCAGCAGCTGGATTTTGGGAGATGGCATCTTCGGTAATATCTAAACCCAATCGTTGCGGAGCAATGGCAAAGTGGGTTAATAATTGCTCAATTTCTTTCAGTAAGTAAGGGTAGGAAAACTGTTTTACTGATAAAGGTACCTGGATCGTAATATTGTCTAAGCCCGCTTGCTCTAAAATTTGTAATTGCTGGCAAGCCTGCCGGAGCATGGTCAGTCCCAATTGAATACTTAGCCCTGTTTCTTCCATATAAGGTAAAAATTCGGCGCTGGGCATGAGACCACGTTGTGGATGATGCCAAGTAACCTGAGATTCTAGGCTATGAATATGGCCAGTCTGCAGATCAACAATTGGTTGATAAGAAACCACCATCTCTCTTTTGACTAAGGAATAATATAAATCTTGGTGAATTTGTAGCCGCTCTTGAACATCTTCTTGCATTTGAATATCAAAAGAATGATAGCGCCCTGGCCCGATCGCCTTCGCCCGTTGCATCGCAGTGTTGGCATCTTGAATAATCTGTTCGGCTTGCTCGTAACGAGGGTGGTCAAGAGCTAAGCCTAAACTAGCTGTCACAAATATATTGCGATCATCAATCTTAAACGGCCCTTGAAATGCTCCTAAAATCTCACTAGCTAATTGTTTTATTTCTACTAAGCTAGAAACATTTTTGCGCACAAAACAAAACTCATCGGCACCCAAACGAGCCAGAAAATCAGTGGGTTGCAATAAATTTTTCAATCGATCGGCGATCGCTACCAACAGTTTATTTCCTACCTCATAGCCCCAAGAACTATTGATAAGTCGAAAATCATCACAATCCAAATAAAATATGGCAGCTTGAGCAGCATCAGCTCTCCCTCGAATTACCTTTTGCAGTTGCCGCAGCAGTGCTGCCCGACTAGACAAGTGAGTGAGGGCATCTTGATAGATCATTTGCTGCAATTGAGCAGTCCGCTCTTGCACCTCTTCATCCAGCATTTTATTGAAATTTTCCAAATGTTCATTGCCCGCTTGTACGCGTTCGCACAAACCTTGAATATTTTGATATTGCTGACTAATCCGCACCATGGATCTAGTCCGAGCGCGTAACTCTAATCCATTGACCGGCTTACTAATAAAATCATTAGCACCGGCTTCCATACATTTAACCAAGTCGTCTTTGCCATTGAGAGCCGTCACCATGATGATCGGAATATGTTGCCACTGGGCATGTTGCTTCACCCGCCGACAGAAATCGATTCCATCCATATTCGGCATCATGACATCTAGCAAAATTACATCAGGCTGCATCGTCGCTAATCGATCGAGACCCTGTTGGCCGCTAGCTGCATAACTTAGTTGATAATTATCCTGATACAACAGAGCTTCAATAACATCAAAATTATCCGGTTCGTCGTCAATTACTAATATTTGGGGTTGGGCAGCCAATTCAAGAAGTGCGCTCATGGGTGTTACTTATCGTAAAAAGTGGTAGATAATTATTTGAAATCAGCTGTCTAAGGTAGTTGTGCTGTGAATATTAACTTCTGGATTAGTAGTCTTCTGCTAATTTATGTATAGCAAGGCAACTGCGATTCTGGAACTATTGATCGCTCCGGTCTGATTTTTTGAGTTTGCTGAATAGGCAATAAATGGAGAGATAAATCATTCGACTGAGCTGAATCAACAAACCGGGACTGACAAGATGCCAACTGCTCGTTCAGATTTTGAATCGTTTGGTACTGTTGGCTCATCTTGACCATCAATCGTACTCGGGTACGTAGTTCTAAGCCAGTCAATGGTTTACTAATTAAATCATCGGCGTTACTACTCAAACATTTAGCTAAATCTTTTTTGTTGTTGAGAGCCGTGACCATCAGCACTGGAATATTTTGCCACTGAGCATTTTGCTTAATCCAACGACATACTTCAATGCCATCAATCTCCGGCATCATGACATCTAACAAAATTACGTCTGGCTGAATGGCAGCAATTTGGGCAAAACATTGTTGACCACTAGCTGTATAGTGTAATAGATAGCTTTCTTTGTGTAAAAGAGCTTCAATAACTTCAAAATTAGCTAACTCATCATCGATAACCAATATTTTGGGTTGTATATTCAATTCACTTCGTACATCCATGCTGACTACCAATAAGGTTTAGGAGAAGCTTCAACCAAGTGCTGGAGCTGAGGGTTGCACACTCACATCCATAATTCCCATAAAAGCATGAGATATTTACACCAATAATGGAGTCTTAGGCGCTAATTAAGTCCTAAATGTATAATAAACCGGTCAAGAAAAATTTTAGTAATGCTGATTCTGGCATAGGTTTGACAGTAACTGCAATACTATCTGAGAACTAGAAGTTGGTCTGGGTGAAAGAAGATTTTTTCGGCAAGACCGATCGAGCCAAAGTTGCTTCTACAAATCCAGCCAGAGATGGCACCTTCAGTGGTAATCTGGAGGAAGCATTTCAAAATGTTAAGACCTAGTCGAAAGATTTGGGTCTATGCTCCGTCATTTAAGGACGGCTCTAACTTAAAATTAGCTTCAAGTCGCCATGGGGCATCGGGAGACTTTAAACCGGACGTGGAGAGAAGATAGAAAACTACTATTGCCAGTGGCGACACTGTGTGGATGGTGGCACATCTCCGTGAAGCGTCAATAATCACTGCTCCTTCATTTAGGATCGTGAGTATGCCAACCTTATTCGTAATACACCTTAATATAAATCGCACATGGCTAGCACCACAGCAACAACTAACGTCGGTCGGATTACCCAGATTATTGGTCCCGTAGTGGACGTAGAGTTTACTGGCAGCTCTATGCCCAAAATTTACAATGCCCTCAAAATTGAGGGAAAGAACGGAGCTGGTGAACCAGTATCTGTAACTTGTGAAGTACAGCAACTTTTGGGTGGCAACCAAGTACGCGCCGTTTCGATGAGTACCACCGATGGCTTGGTGCGTGGAATGGAAGTAGTCGATACTGGTGCTGCCATTACTGTACCGGTTGGACCAGCCACTCTTGGTCGAATTTTCAATGTCTTGGGTGAGCCCGTAGACAACATGGGCCCAGTAAACAACACTGACACTTTTCCTATTCACCGACCAGCACCTAAGCTGACTGACTTGGAGACCAAGCCATCAGTATTTGAAACTGGCATCAAAGTATTGGATCTACTTGCTCCCTACAAGCGTGGTGGCAAAATCGGATTGTTCGGTGGTGCTGGTGTAGGCAAAACCGTAATCATGATGGAATTGATCAACAACATTGCGATCAACCATGGTGGTGTATCTGTATTTGGTGGTGTAGGCGAACGTACCCGCGAAGGGAATGACCTCTACAACGAAATGATGGAATCTGGGGTAATCAAAAAAGATAACCTGAATGATTCTAAAATCGCCTTGGTTTACGGTCAGATGAACGAGCCGCCTGGGGCACGGATGCGGGTTGGTCTGACGGCTTTGACTATGGCGGAATACTTCCGCGATGTTAGTAAGCAGGATGTATTGCTTTTTATCGATAACATTTTCCGCTTTGTACAAGCTGGCTCTGAAGTATCAGCCTTGTTGGGTCGGATGCCTTCGGCGGTAGGCTATCAGCCTACTTTGGGTACCGACATGGGTGACTTACAAGAGCGGATTGCTTCCACTACTGAAGGTTCAATTACATCCATTCAGGCTGTATATGTACCAGCGGATGACTTAACTGACCCAGCTCCAGCAACGACCTTTGCTCACTTGGACGGTACTACTGTATTGTCTCGGAACTTGGCAGCGAAGGGCATTTATCCAGCAGTAGATCCTTTGGATTCTACTTCTACAATGCTGCAACCAGCGGTAGTTGGGGACGATCATTACAAAACTGCTCGGGCCGTACAAGCAATTCTACAACGTTATAAAGAACTGCAAGATATTATTGCAATTCTAGGTTTGGATGAATTGTCGGAAGACGATCGACAGGCTGTATCTCGGGCTCGTAAAATTGAGCGCTTTTTATCTCAGCCCTTCTTTGTGGCTGAAATCTTTACTGGTTCTCCTGGTAAGTATGTGAAGCTAGATGACACTATCAAAGGCTTCAAAATGATTTTGAACGGCGAATTGGATGACTTGCCAGAGCAAGCTTTCTACTTGGTTGGGGATATCAACGAAGCGATCGAGAAAGGTAAGAAGCTTCAGGGCTAATTATTCTGGCGGTTAGGATTTGATTGATCCTAACCGCTGTGCTCTGACATTTTATTTAAACTAACTAACTACAAATATGTCTTTAACTGTACGTGTAATTGCCCCGGATAAAACCGTGTGGGATGCAGTCGCCGATGAGGTGATTTTGCCCAGCACCACAGGTCAGGTGGGAATTTTAACTGGCCACGCTCCTTTGATTACCGCTCTTGATACTGCTGTCATGCAGGTGCGCTCGGGTAAAGATAAGTGGGTGAAAATTGCTCTGATGGGTGGTTTTGCGGAGATTGATGACAACGAAGTGACTGTACTAGTCAACTCGGCAGAGTTGGGTTCTAGTATTGATGCGGCTGCGGCCAAGACGGCTTTGGCTACGGCTGAGCAGGAAGCTGGCAAGGCGACTACCAAGCAAGATAAGCTAAAAACTAGTCAGTTGGTTAAAAAGGCTCGGGCTCGTGTGCAAGCGGCTGGTTAAGAATTGATTGATGAGAATGTCCGATCGGTAGTTGCTTCAGCAGCTACCGATTTTGTTTGTGCCCCAAAGTGTTTGTGGCTAGATTAAATCGCTGGCATCCACACCTAATTCTGCTAATTGGCTAATAGCTGAGCCTTTCGATCGGCGGCATCGG
>JAGVCD010000114.1 GCA_020059425.1 Chamaesiphon sp.
AGGTCTTGGAGTTGTAAGTTACTGCCCATCGCCCCGTCCAGAACGAGGATCGGTCGATCGGGATGGTAAAGCCGCTCGTGAAATAGGCTTTTAGTAGAAGTTGTCATGGGTATAGGTTCGGTTGTTTTTAAGTTTACCGGTTAATCTATTTTGACATTCTCTTGAGATAAACGCACGATCGAGGCTGACTAATGGTTATTGGAACGTGTTGAGGTGCCCTAGATCAGGGCAGATGGTTAGGTCTGGCAAGGCTTAAAATTAAAATCATCGACAATAGCCGTGAAAATCTAGATGTAGGCGATCGCTTTATTTATGCTGCTGAAGCTACCTTCCAACTTCTTGCCAAATCTCCTGGAATCGTCAGATTCAGCGGATTTACGAATCCAGAAGTTGCCCAAGTTTGTCAATACACTGTCAAAGGATTCCCAAACTACTTGGTTCTTTATGAACTCACTGAAGATACGATCGACATTATCCGCGTTCTCCATGGCGCACGTAATCTAGAAACTACTCTATCTGAAGCTGATAAACCAGAATAAACAATCAATCTAGTTTCAACTTATTTTCTACCGTATGTAATGAATCAACCGTAACCGTTGTAAAAATTTTAGACATCAGAGCAAATTTTTTACGCCACATTGCAAGGACTAATTCCTGAGATTTAAGATAGGCGAGCATCCTAACGCTATCAATACCTCAATGAAATATTTGTAGATGGTGTGATGCTAATCACCTAAATGATGGGCATTCTAGAATTGTTCTCTCCTTACGAGCGTTTCTCTTGTGCAAGTAAGTTGCCAAAAAGTTGCACCCAGCCAGCAAAAATTATCTGACTTGCAAAAAAATGGTCTTCAGCTAGCTTCTGTCGGTCAAGGTCGCGATGTGGTGCTGGCGATCGATCTGACTGAAAGTGTCGGTCTGAATGACGAGGGGCGATTGCGTCTGAAACAAATCATTCAAGACAGTTTGCAAAAAGGTGATTCTGTTTATGTTGTGCCTTTTGCTTCTCAGGTAAATCCACTTCAGCCGCAGGTAGATCCTTTTGCTACTGGCATTCGCTTCCAAGGAAAGTCTGAAGATGTTGATCGGATTCTGCAAACATTGCCGCTGACATCTAGTGGTGGCCAACAGAATGCCGATATTCAGCAAACTGAAGGCAGCATCTACAAAAATTTAGCTCAATTGAATCAATGTCGTCTCACAGCTAATCAAGGGGTGAGAACTCAATCAGTTGTGTGGCTGACGGATGCACCGTTATTAACCAAACCAGGAATTACATCACAGATTTGGGTAGAAACGCCAGCAAATAGTCCTTTTCGCCAGCAAAATTCTGCGGCTAGTAAGGAGCGGCAAAACTGGATTGATGCACTGCCATTAAAATTGCGATCGCAAAAAATCAGTAATTACAACTTGAGCATTGTGGATATTCCACCGACGGTGCAGGAGTTTTGTACTCCAGCACCTGGCGGGAAAGAAACCTGTTTAGTGAATGGCTATTTACTCCAACAGCTGTGGCTGCCAATTTCACTAAGTTTGTTGGGAATATCGACAACACTAGCCATTGGCATTTTGTCGTTGAGACATTGGCGTAGCCTCCAGCAAGCCTGGAAGCTAACGATTGCTAGTGATGATGATTCCGAGCCACAGATTTGTTATCTCCGCAATAAGCAAAGGCTAGGCATTGGGAGCGATATCGAATGTCGGGGACACGATATTCGAGGCTATC
Source organism: Chamaesiphon sp. (assembly GCA_020059425.1). The sequence goes on from JAGVCD010000114.1 coordinate 1,727, forward strand.
TGCGGCGAGAGGGTAATAAGTTTTTCTTAGAGCCAAGTGGTGAGTTACCAATTCATTACCGAAATAGCGAAGTCACTCAACGTCAAATCTTGACAGGCAGGTGTATTCGTTTAAATTATCCCCACCAGTCTCGCGACTTGGAACTAACTATCAATATTAATTAATCAGGTCATCTACCATGCCTCCAACCACAGAATCACGGACTATCCAAAGAACTCTTTGCATCGGCTTAGGCGGCACAGGCCGAGATGTTTTGATGCAGATTCGACGGTTGATTATCGATCGATATGGCAATCTAGATGCACTACCAGTTGTTAGTTTTGTCCACATTGATGCCGACAAGGGCGCGAGTGACATTTCCGGTTTGAGTACGGGAAATACTTATCGGGGCGAAAATATTTTGTTCACACCTGCGGAACGGGTAATCGCTACCATGAGCAGTCAAGAAATCGACCAATTAATCGGTGGATTGGAGCAGCAGGGTGAATTTGAACGTCAGAGTCCCTACGACCATATTAGAAGCTGGTTGCCACCGCAATTGATTCGGAATGTGAAGGCGATCGAAGATGGTGCTGGTGGGATTCGCCCTGTGGGTAGACTATCTTTCTTCCATAATTATCGCAAAATTAAAGCTGCATTTGAGACTGCCGAAAACCGCACCAGAGGGCACGAACAAGCCATGCTAGGTCAAGGGTTTGGCGTGGAATCTGGTTTAAACATTTTTGTCGTTGGTTCCCTCTGTGGCGGCACTGGCAGCGGAATGTTTTTGGATGTGGCGTATGCCCTGAGAAAGGCTTATGGGGATATCGAGAATAAATTAGTCGGCTACTGGGTAATTAGTCCCGAACTTTATGGCGATACCCCCAGCATGAATGCCAATGTTTATGCAGCATTGAAGGAGTTAAACCATTATGCCAGTAATACGCGGTTTAAAGCCTGTTACGATCCTCAGCAATTAATTTCGGTGGATGAAGATCGTCCTCCCTTTGATTTCACTTACGTGCTGTCTAATCGCACAGCGACAGATTATCGGATTCTGGATAAAAACAAGCTCTGTAATGTCGTCGCTCACAAAATTTTTCTCGATTTTGGCGATGAATTAACTTCTGTGATTAAGAGCCAGAAAGACAATTTCCGCGATAAACTCACCCGCCTAGATAGTCATCCTCGTCGCAATGTTCAACGATATCTGACGTTTGGATTAGCCAAAATCTATTCGCCCCAAGAGCGAATCGTGCAAATGTCATTGACTAATGTTAGTCGGCGACTGATTAATTTCTGGCTCCGAGGCATCGGGCAAGGTCCAGATCCAGGGCTGTTATTAAATCGCTTTTTATCGAAGTGGGGTGACTCTAGTATCGATCGAGAATTCCCTCACCGTCTCCAGGGAATGGTACAAGATAATGGCAAAACATTTGCCCAAGCTTTGAAGGCTTGGAATAGCAAAATCGAACAAGAAATTGCGATGGTGAAAACATCAACCGATCGATCGCAATTACTCCAACAACTCCGCAGCGACACTCGCGCCCAATTTCGGAAAGTACAGCCAGGTGAAACTGATGATATTCGCGGTGCATGGTTAACTCGCATCCAAAAAACTCAACCGCAACTCAGCAATCTACTCAGAAATGATATTGGTCACTTTTTTGGCGAACTACTCACCCCATCTCATCCCGAATTTTCGCTCAATAGTGCCCGTGGTTGGCTAGAAGCAATCTTGACACATATTAATGAATATCAACGCGGGTTGGAAGATTATATCCAAAACAAAGGGGGTTTAGCTAGTCAAGAAGATTTCGATACCCAATGGCGGAATGCCGAGCGTCGTCTCCAAGATATTGAAGAGAAAAAAGGTTTTCTCGGTGTCTTAGATAATAACAAGCAAAAAAACAAAGATTTTCAGACCGAAGCTACTCAAATTGTCACCACTACTAAAAAGTTAATTCAGGAGAACTTTGATTATCAGCTTTACAAAACAGCATTAGTTGTCGCCAGTGAAGTATCGAGCTTCATTCGATCTCTTATCCTCGAAGCTGGCTGGATCGATCAATTACTAGTCGCAGTCGAACTAAATTATAAAAAGCGGTGTGAAGATCTAGAACGACTAAATCCAGATGGAATTACTGGTGAAGCTTTATTCTCGCCAGAAGATGCTCATACTTGTTATCTTGAATTTCTGCCAGAACAGAATGAGAAATCTATTCTCGTCGATATCAGTGGACAAATTCTCACCGAGAGGTTTACATTTGTCGAACAGTCGCTAATGTACTTCTTAGTTAGAGTAACTGATGAGGAAAAAACCTCGACTGGATCGACAATTCACTATTTAGTCGGCTCCCGCGATGTAGACGAAAGATTGGTAGGAAATAATATCACTGCCACGATCGATAAACTATTTGGTACTCAAGCTATAAGCTCCTTACAGCCAGTCATGGCGCGATTCCTTCAGAAATATCCGCTTGCTTCAGGTAATGCCGAACGGAGAATGCGCCAAATTATTAGTGAAGCCCAGCCACTACTTCCCTTATTAACCAGAGATGGACATTTTTATGAAGATGGTGGTAATAAATCTGAAATTATTGCCTTTAAGCAAACTGACGATCGTGCTAGTCAACAATTGCAAGAATTATTAACTAGAAATGTTGGAGTTTCCGAATCAACAATTAAATCCCTGCAAAATGATAGTGAAATAGTCATCGTCAATGAGTATGCAGCTTTCCCCCTGCGGTTAATCCAAGGGATCGATCGAATGCGCGAACATTACGATCGAGAGTGCTCCCAAAACAGAGCGCGAATTCATAACGACTATCAGCAAATATTTTCCGAAATTATTCCCCCCGACGCGCGGCGGATGGAAGAGATGCAAGATGCTTTCTATGCTTGCTTGGCTTTTGGGATATTAGTACCTCAGAATAATTGTTATCTCTACGAAGTTTATGACGAATTTCGCGATCGCAATAGCTCGATTCAACTCAGTCTAATTTGGAGTGAAGCCCTAGAACAGATATCCAAAGCTAACGGCGTTGCGGAGAGCCTCAGAGATCGACGCGATAGCATTATCACTGAAATTCAAACCGATCCTAGCCAATGGACAGAAATCTACTTACCTCAACTTCGATTGTTCATTCAGCAGCTAGATAAACTCTCTAGAAATAGCCCCAACTACCCTGAAATTAACATTGTACTAGGTGAAGAAGCAACACTAGATCGACCAGCCACAAATGGAGTTTTGAAACGGCTGTGGGGCTATTTAGACAAGTTAGCTCAGGAAGCTAAAGCTAATCCGAACAACCAACATAAAACTTTACAGGCTCAACACCCAACTAATAATGAGGGTGATTCGATCGAAGCAGAAGTCATAGATAATCGTTTGTCATAATATCTAGATTTCACCACAATTATGATTTCAGATAATAATGGCTTAGCCACTAACAAAACCTGATATTTAACAAATGCAAATTTTTACATTAATACCACTCGAAACCAAGCTTTCAATCTTGCTTTTAGTCATCATACCAGCGATTGCAGTAGGACTTTTGCGGCTGAGAATGCATACAAAGCTACAGAAAATGAACGATCGCATCTCTCGATTATTATCAGGTGATGACGCTGAAGGAATTCAACCACCGATCGTTGAGCGACTTAAAAATCGTTACCAAAAAGCTAGTCAAAAATTGGAGCATGTTAATACGATCGCTCTTATCGATAGTGTTTACAAAGATGAAAAACTATCCTATTGGTGGCTTAGAGTTCAATATGATCGGGCAGAAAGCATTACTAGAGTTTTACCGAATTTGCTACTGGCCTTTGGATTGATTGGTACTTTCTTAGGGATTACTAACAACTTAACCAGTATTTCTAGTGTTATCACTAGTCTCGATACCAACAATCCCGATATTGGGAAACTAGTCCAAGGATTACAGCCAGCACTACGAGATATGGGGGTAGCTTTTTCGACTAGTCTGTTTGGATTGTCATTTGGCTCCATTTTAACCATACTGAATACAATCTGGAATACAAACATTGTTAAACATCAATTAATTGCTGGCTTGGAAGACTATCTAGACAACATTTACAAGCCAACTGTCGAGGGAAATACTAGACTAGATACAGCGATCGATCGCATGGTAAAGCAACAAGAAGAATTTTTGCTTAGATTCCATGAGAACGTCGGTAGAGCCTTAGAAACATCTTTTGGTAAAGCTGCAAATCAAATTGCAGCAGAATGCAGCAGAATCAATCAAATCGCGGAAAATGTGTACACTAACTTTTCCAATGCAGCTGGTACTATTTCTACAGGAGCAACTACCTTTGAACTAGCCGCAAATTCTCTCCAATCTCAAAATCAAATCTTCACCGATTCACTCCAAGAATTCAAAACTGGTATAGATACTTTCCAGGCGGCAGCCCATAGACTTGAACAAAATAATATTGTTCAAAATATTGATCGAGCTTTAGCAGAGTTAAGCACCAGCCAACAAGCTTTTACTAACTCCACTAAAACTTTAGAAACCTCATTAGAGGGCATCACCAGTAGTAACCAGAACGCTGCACAACTTGCTGAAAAAGTTTATCAAAGCTGGCATACATCAATTTCACAAATTGGGGCTGCGTCTGGAACTATCGAAAGTGGTGCGACGACCTTTGCTCAATCAGCTATTTTGTTAGAAGCTCAAACACAAATAATTATGGGCTTAGTGCCTCATCTTCAGACTGGAGTAGCTAGTTTTGTCTCTGGTGCCAGCAAGGTAGAAGATAATAACATCGTTCATAATATTGATCGGGTTCTAACAGAACTGAATACCAGTCAACAGGCTTTCACAAATTCCACTAAAACTTTAGAAGTCTCACTTGAAGGTATCACCACCAGTAACAAAACAGCAGCAGAATTAGCTCAAGCAGTATACAAAACATGGCAATCCTCTACAAGTAAGATTGACAAAGCATCTGAAACAATTCATGATGGGGCAACTCTTTTCCAAAAAGTAGCTACGTCTTTGGAAGGGCAAACACAAACTTTAGTGGAATTATTACCACATGTACAGGCTGGAGTGAATACATGGCAAGCATCTCAAGCTGAATTTGCCAAATCAACAGATATTTTCGGTCAATCGGCTCAACAGATACAACCAGTGGTAGCTAACTTAGAACCAGCAATCACGGCTATTAATAGATCAGCTGTCGCTCTTCAACAGTTTGGGGGCGAAGTAGCTAACCTGAGCAAAAATACTCTGCAAGTTTCAGAATCTTCCAGAACTGCCATAGCTGATTTTGATCGACAGCTCCAAACAGCACTGAATACCACGCAATCTTTAGTACAAAATCTAAAAGAAGTCAATCGATCGAATTGGCAGCAGTTAAAAGATATATCGAATCAACAGATCACAACCGATCGATCTTCTCACGAGCAGCTACTCGCTGCGATGAAAGAACATCTCACACAGATGAGTTTAAGAGATCGAGAGTATTTCACGAAATTGATAACAGTGCTTGAGAAGTCAGAGCTGGGATCAAATAAAAGTAATATTTTCAACGCCTCCTCAAACTAGAGCAATTTAAGCAAATACCGAGAAAAATTAGTTTAACCATTTACTATGTCCAGGCAAATTGATCGATATAGCCATGAAGAAGACCTGAATGTATTTCAGGGATTTACTGATTTAATGTCTAATGCTTTTATGGTCATCAGCTTTTTGCTACTTGTCAATGTAGTGCAAGCATTATCCATAAGCCAAAAACTGAAATCCGCCTCTCCAATTATCATTGACGAAAAGTCTGGAAACTTTAAATTTCCATCAGGAAGCGCTGAGTTAACACCAGATCTAAAAAGGTATATCCAGACTAGTATTGCACCCGAAATTGAGAAAGCAACCAAGAAAGACAATATTGACTTCATCCAAGTAATCGGTCACACAGATAGTCAAGGAATTAGCAATGCCAGTAATCTTGATGGAAAACTCACTTCAGCAGCTACAGGGAAGGGCAAAATCACTGATTTAAAAGCTGGCTCTAATGCTGATTTAGGATTAATGAGGGCAGTCGCAGTTGTCCAATTTTTACAACAAACAAAAAAGCTAGATGAAGTTAAGTTTCGCGCATATTCTGCGGCTCAACTATATCTCCCATCCGGGAAACTAGCTGCGCAAAACGTTATTGCTGATGATGCAAGGCGGCGAATCGAAATTCGGTTCGTTCCTCGCGGCCAAAATCGTTAGTCTTTTTTTTCGGCAAAAAATGACTTTATACTACAAAATACTCTTTAGGGATCACCATTGCTTTCTTAGATCTCACTACAACATAATTTATATCGATTTAATCCACTGACGCAACGATCGCACCGCACCACTCACCCCCACAGTTCGACATTCCGCCAAAAATTCCAACACCCGTGCTGGTTCTAATTCAGGAAAAGTAGGTGACCAGCCCACCACCGCATACACACCATTCTGTAATTGATAAAAAGTCAAAACCTGACCATCATAAAGCCACAACTCCGGAACGCCCAAAGTGGCATATAGCACCAACTGATCGATCGCACTATGCGTAATATCCACTTCGACAGCTAAATCTGGCGGCGGATCTTGGCTAAAATCTAAACGAACTTTGCCCCTTACTAACTGCTCATTCTGAATATAAAAACAAGAATCCGGTTCTTTACCAGCAGATAAGTCAGAACGCTTAATGGTCATTGACCCCGCTGGAGTACACTCCAGACCCTTCTCTTCCACTAAGGTATTTACAACCCGCTCAATCAGGCGATTACTCTGCTCGTGGGCAAAAAGAGGAGTCATAAATTCGAGAATACCTTGGTAATAAGCCAATCGAACTGCCC
>JAGVCD010000338.1 GCA_020059425.1 Chamaesiphon sp.
ACTATCCACCGCTTTGTCATCCGAATCTGGTAACTCTTCTGCTGTTGGCAAGCCATCCCGAAATTTAAAGTCCTCGATCGTTGGATTGCGCTTTTGAATTGCGGTATTTATGGCCGCCTGGGAATTAGAGGTTTTAACTAATGGCGAAGTTGTCATACAAATTGGCCTCGCTAATGCTTTTTTCTAATTGTCTATAATTTTTACAGTTTAGCTAATTGCTGCCGATCGATCTTAATCTCGAACTCTGGCTTGTTCCGGTTGGTTAGTGTCCGGGCTATTTCACCCAAATAGAGCGGTTCCGATAACCCTGGTTGGGGATGAGCGATCGTCCGTAAACGCACATGCATTTTGCCGTCTGCGCCACCACCGCGTCCGTAAGAATAGAGATCATTCGCAGCTTGGCGCAGAGTGGCCTCAGTTTGCTCATAGGTCAAATGGGCATCGGGCACAGCAATTACCACCTGATTATTGCCATTATCATAAATCATGGTATAGCGACTGGCACCAGGAAAAGCCGTCCGAGGCGCTAAACCCAAACCCAAACCAAATAATCCTACGGTCAGCACCACCATAAAACCAGTAACTCCTACCAGCCGAAAGCGAAACCCCCATTTAGCCACTAGGCCAATAATCATTAGTAGAGCGATCGCGATCGTAGCGACGGCACTGTACTTGGTATATTCCAGGATTGATTCGGGGGTAAACATTAGTCTTCAGCCTCATTACTGACAAAATCTGTGTTTGCTTCCTTATTTGCGGACTGTAGCGCCGCCCGTAAGGTATGCCAGCTCAGGTTAGCACACTTGATTCGCACTGGAAACTGGGCTACACCTTTCAAAACGTTCAGTTTGCGTAAATCATGGGGAAACTCTACTTCGCCACGCATCATGCCTTGGAAATTTTCTACCATGCTCAGCGCTTCGGTGATAGATTTTCCGCGCAATGCCCCGGCCATCAAATCTGCGGAAGAGATGGCGATCGCACAGCCTTCGCCAGTAAATTTGACATCGACAATTTGTTCGCCATCTAATTGCAGCGTCAGTTCGATCATGTCTCCGCAGGAGGGATTATGACCCTTTTGATAGCGATCGATCGGATTGGTGGTGCCTTTGTGCTTAGGCTTTTTATAATGTTCCAGAATTACTTGCTGGTAAAGATCGCGGACGTTACCTAGATTAGTCATGATGCTAGAGAGTAAGGCTTTGCTCTAATTTAACATTGATAGGGAGGAGCGGTTTTTTGTACTGGTAGCAAAACTCTAATTCCGTAGATCTACTGAGTCAAAAGCTAGCAATTTTGGGAAGATCCGTAGATCAACCCTGTTCTCTGACGGGCTATTTGGCGAGAATGTGGATGTTCGATAAACGCATCCGCTTCCCACACCAATGGCCATTCTAAACACCGCTGCTCATCCTTCGGAAAGTCGTACTACTGCATCAATGTCTTTATTGATGACTTATCACGAAAAACCAAGCGTGGCAGTCCGCAACAAACTAGTTTTGCTCAATGCTGGTTTGGTGAGACAAGTGGCACATCGCTTAAGCCGCCAGTGTGTGGAAACCTATCAAGATTTAGAACAAATTGGCTACCTCGGTTTAATTCGGGCAATCGAACGTTTCAATCCCTATCAAGGTTGTGCTTTTAGCTCCTTTGCCGTTCCTTATATTCGCGGCGAAATCCTCCACTTCCTGCGCGATCGCAGTAGTGTTGTTAAGATTCCGCGCCGTTGGCAAGAGCTAAAAAGAGAAGGTGAAAAAATGCGGCAGCATCTGACCTTGATTCTTGATCGGAAGCCCACTGATGTTGAAATTGCCGATGCTTTACAAATTACCATTCAAGAATGGTGCGAAACCCAATCAGCTGATAACAATCGTCAAACCTTGAGTCTCGATGCTACCGTTAGTCACATGATGGATTGCCCGGTGACTTTGGGTGATAGTTTGCCAGATACTCGTGATCAACAGCGCCAACATGTAGCCGAAGAACGTCAACAGCTAGCGGGCATGATTAATCAATTAGAGATTAAAACTCAACAGGCGATCGAATACGTTTACATCAAAGGAATGCCTCGCAAAGAAGCCGCCAAAAAAATTGGGGTTAGTCCGATGACAGTGACTCGTCATTTGCAAAGAGGTGTAAAACAACTATCTTCGATGATGCATACTGAAGAAAGCTTGGCTATGTAGTGAAACCATCGTTTTCACTGCTCAACAGGAGCGAAAAATGATGACTGCTAATATGCATTTGCTGTTGGAGATAAAAGCGATGAGCCGCAAAACGTTGCACCCCAGAATCTAAATGTAGTTGTTGGCAATGGTGAAGTTTAGCGAAATCTATTAACCACTCAAATAACTGTTGACCATGACCTTGGGAACGTTCTGCTGCTCCGACCACTAGATCATAAACATACAAATGTTGCCCCCACGCCAAACATTCAGAAATACGGAATCCCGCTACGGCAATTACTTGTTCATCTCGTTCTAGAAAAGCTACCTGATAACCTTGCTGTTGTTGGCGTTGCACTTGGGTCAAGAAATCTTCTTGTTTAAGGTGTGGACGTAGTTGAGACAATACCGAAAAACACTTAAAAATCTGAGTATCAGATGTTACTAACTGGATGGACATGAATTAATTCCTTTAAATTATGCTTTGCCTACCAATTCCAAAATTTCATTGCAAATTTCTGCTGGAGTCTTTGATTTTGTATGTACCGTAAACTTTGCTAATTCATAGTTAGAGGGCTGCTTCAGAAAATATTCATTGATGTCATCAACATCATGCTCATTGTGATCTTTTAGAATTTGGGCAGATTCATCTAAACTAGGAGAAGGTAGTAAAAGAATTATATTGCAATAGTTAACCAAGGCTTGCTGTACTCTTTGAAATAATACAGGATCCTCGAATACAGAGTGGCCAGCTCCAAAGTCAATTACACAATTTTGATGCTCGGATAACAATCTTTCTACAGCATAAGCTTCAAAAGGCTTCCAATACTGATAAACACCCCAAAACCCCTCTGTCTGACGTTTATTTTTGGCAGTTTCTTCGTCATAGCCAATCTCCTTGTAATATTCATAGCGTAGAGCATCCATTGAGCATTGTGGTAGATGAAGTCGATCGGCTAAAAGTTTTCCGACGGTGGATTTTCCAGCACCGATTGGACCAATGAGGATAATATCTGATGACATAGTAGTGAATCCTGCTTTTCATAATTTGTATTTTAGATTAACTCTGTTTAGCATAGAGACAGCGAGCATTCAGTCTTGTGACCTTTCAACCATTTGAGACAAAGATTATGACCACCCCAAAAGCGTTATTTGTACTGACTAGTCACGACACATTGGGTGATACTGGCAAAGAGACTGGTTTCTATCTAGCGGAAGTCACTCATCCCTATGTGGCATTTGAGCAAGCTGGCATCGAAGTAGATTTTGTGAGTCCGAAAGGTGGCAAAGCCCCCATGACTGGCTTGGACTTGACCGATCCATTAAACAAGGCATTTTTGGATGAACCCCAAAAAGTCGTAAAAGTTGAAAACACTTTAACGCCAGCGGAGATTGATCCCAAAAACTATGCCGCAATTTTCTATGCTGGTGGTCATGGCACCATGTGGGATTTCCCCCATCAGGAAGCGATCGATCGAATTGCAGCAGCAATCTATGAGCAAGGCGGAGTGGTGGGCGCAGTATGCCACGGACCAGCTGGCTTAGTGAACATCAAGCTGTCTGATGGTAGTTATTTAGTTGCTGGTAAAACGGTGGCAGCTTTTACCAATGATGAAGAAGTAGCGGTGGAATTGAGTGATGTGATTCCGTTCTTTTTGGCTGAGAAGTTGGTGGAACGTGGTGCTATTCATACCAAAGCGGCAATTTTTCAGCCTCATGTAGAGGTGA
>JAGVCD010000070.1 GCA_020059425.1 Chamaesiphon sp.
AATATGAGCTACTTTATCCCGCCGGACATGCCCGATCGCAAGTACGATATTTTTGGTTCGGAGGGTGGCCAGAAGTTAGCTTCTGAATTGCAGATTCCTTTGCTGGGTTGTATTCCGCTAGAAATTCCGGTGCGGGTGGGTGGTGATGCTGGCCAGCCGATCGTGGTCTCTGATCCGGATTCTGCGGCGGCTAAAGAATTGGTATCGATCGCTGAAGCCATTGCTGCCAGAGCAAAGGTTTTGGCTTTGAGTCCCTAAAATTGGACTGGTTCGGAAATTTCTGCGCTAGCAAAAATAGTGATTCCCATTGTTTGTTATTGTCGTTTACGAGTAGCGGGTAAGAGCTTAATGTGGGACAAAAAACAATAAAAATCATGGAAAGCCCTCATCCCCTAGCCCCTTCTCCCAAGTTTGGGAGAAGGGGGACTAGAGCCAAAAGCGGAGTCTCTTACTCCCTCTCCCAAGCTTGGGAGAGGGCTGGGGTGAGGGCTTTAATGTGTCCCGAGTTAAATTGTTACCCCGAGTAGCTATTGATGAGTATTCCTAGTAAGTATCAGCCCAGATTATTAGAAGAAGCGGCCAAAGAAGGTTATCTGAATTGGTCTATGGATTTTTTCACTGATCCACAGACCGTTCCAGTTCCCTATGTGGACATCACAATTCAACTAGATGTTACCGATGCCTATAAACTGTATCAAACCAATTTTATCGAAGGAGCAACTTTCTTTAGTTTCTTAACTTGGCATTTGCTCCAAACTCTTAAAAATCATTTTTGCTTCAATCTCCGCCGCATCGAAAATCAATGGTTTATTCTGGATAATCCGCCAGTGGTGATTCCAGTGGCAGTTGGCGGCAAGGAACGTTTTCGAGAAATGGCCTTAGAAAATGTTAGCCAAATTAGTTACCCAGAATTTATTACTCAATATCGACAAAAGTTAGACCATATTAGAAGCGATCGAGGAGAAAGAACTACTCCAGAAATATTTTTACTATCTTGTTTTTTAGGAAATTTGCCCAACTTGCAATTTACTGGCCTGACTTTGCATTCACAACAAAGTGAAATTATCGGCCAGCCTTACTTCTATTTTGGGAAACGATATAGGCAAAATGACCAACTTTTGATTCCTTTTGCGGCTAAGTTGCATCATGCTTGCAAAGATCCTTTTGTTTTAGATCTACTCATTCAAGATTTTCTGAAAAGATTTACAGATAATTTTAGGGAATAAATTTGAGATGGTGCATCAGGTTAGCGAGCAATGCCCCCGGCAAACCCAAACGCTGTTGAAAATTGACTAAATCTTGGTACCTTCCTTGCTCTAACCGATTATCAACAATGGCTTGGGCTAGGGTAGGGCTGACATCGGTAATCTGCTGTAAATCGGCAGCAGTGGCTTGGTTGACATCAAATTGCAAAATTTGCAAGTCGGGATGACGATATTGAAAGCTTAAAACTAGGCTCCAATACTGAATCCGCTGGACTGGCATTCCTAAAGCAGCCGCTACGTCTTCGATCGCATAAAATTCTACCCCAGCATTTTGCAAAGTGACTAAGGATTTTGCTTGATGAATAGAAATTCCGGGTAAGCGCAACCAGTCATCAACAGTGGCGCGATTAGCGTCAATTTTCACACCCAACTCAGCCGCAGTAGCTAGCTCTGTTAGTGACTGAAAACGATAGTGTGGGTCTTGGAGAATTTGACGATGGCGATCAAGAAAGGTCATGAATTGAGCCGGAAAAGTCAGGTTTACAATTTACCAGATCTTCACTCATAGTGATAACGACAGGAAAAAAAGACAATTTGTTCGTTATTTACTACATAGACTAACCGATGCTCAAGATCGATGCGCCGCGACCAAAAATTCCCTTCCATATATTTTAGGGGTTCTGGTTTGCCGATCCCAGTAAAGGGTTCGGACATCACGACGGTGATTAAATCAAGAATTTTCGCAGCTTTTTTATCATCATTCTTGTACCACCAACCCAGATCTTCTTTGAATTTAGTGGTGAAACCTGGACTTAATCGAATAATTTGGACTGGGGTTGTTGCTGGTGACTCGTCAGCTTGTTTCTTTTTCTTGGCCACCTTTCTCTAGCTCCTGTCGTAATTCTTCAATGCTTTGAGGCGCAATTTTTCCCGATCGATATTCGTCTAAAGAATCTAGCAAACGGCGAGCATTGGCTGGGGATCTAAACAGATAGACAGTTTCCATCAAACTGTTCAGGTCTGATTCGGCAATCATGGCGACATTTTCACCATCTCGGCGATTGATGATGCAGATTTGATGGCTTTCAGCGATGCGATCGAGTAGTTGAAAAAATCCGGCTCTAGCTTCGGTGGGGGAGGTGATTTCTGATGAGAACATAATATATGTACGTAATTATGTACATGCTATCTCAATCGGTCTCTATTTGACAATCAAGTATCTGGGTTGAGTTGTTTTGAAGTGTTCGATCGAACGCTTATCCTTGATCGCGGTGAGGTTTACAATCTACGAATCCTATATAGAGCTAAAATTATTCTAGGCTCCTAA
>JAGVCD010000081.1 GCA_020059425.1 Chamaesiphon sp.
AGCTGCAGCCCGGAGATGCTGGTGTCGTAAAAATTAGCAAAAACGTAAACAATTAACGCAAAGTCTAGCAGAGCGACAATTAGAGCATACCAGCGCACTGTGCGGCCATTGGTATCGGGCAGCAGAGGAATCGCCAATGCCGCCAATACGGGGAAAAGGATAATCGTCGTTAACCAAGGAAAGTCAGCCATACCTGCAATCTGCATCTACTAAATGACGCGGCGAGAATAGAGTCTATGTTTAAAAGACTAAAAATTGCTCATCCTGTTCGTCAGTGTAGCCCAGTCGAACTTTATATTCTCTAGACGGTTGATATTTTGTTATTTTCTTTTAACACTGTTCTGGTGAGGAATCAGGGGGATCACCTGGTCTGTCTAATGCGATCGACTTTTTATTGTTCGATCGATCTCCCTAAATTTGCGTAATGATTTGTTAACAATCCCTATTGTCTCTGGGACGAGCCACAGTATATTGTGGTTACTTTCGGCCTCATATAAATCCTACTCAACAGCCTTGACAGCAACTTTGGCCACTCCTATGGCTGTAAAGAAAATTTAAATTTTTATGACTTCTCCTATTACCACTGACCACGACCAGAACCCATCTCTCGACTCATCTTTGCCCCCTATAGATTCCCAAAAGCAAGTGAGTGCTTTCATGCGCCAAGTGCAGGATCACATCTGCAAAGAGTTAGAAGAGACCGATGGCGGCGGTGAATTTCGCGAGGATGCCTGGGACAGACCAGAAGGCGGCGGTGGTAGGTCGCGGGTGATTAGAGAGGGCAATATTTTTGAACAGGGCGGGGTCAACTTCTCAGAAGTATGGGGAGAGAAGCTGCCGCCATCTATTTTAAAGCAACGGCCAGAGGCGGCTGGTCATGGCTTTTATGCGACGGGGACATCGATGGTGCTACATCCGCGCAATCCTTATATTCCAACGGTGCATTTAAACTATCGTTATTTTGAAGCTGGTCCAGTTTGGTGGTTTGGCGGTGGTTTAGACCTCACTCCCTACTATCCTTTTCGTGAAGATGTGGTGCATCTCCACCAAACCTTGAAAGATGCGTGCGATCGACATAATCCACAATATTATCCAACCTTTAAACGCTGGTGCGATGAATATTTTTACTTACCTCATCGAGATGAGACGCGGGGAGTAGGGGGCTTGTTTTTTGACTACCAAGATAGTCTGGCTCGGGAGTTCTATCGCGGCGAGAAGTCCGAAGGACCCGCTGGCCAGTACAGCAAAAAACTAGGTGTTCAGCCAGCGCGCAGTTGGGCAGAGATTTTTGCTTTAGTAAAAGAATGTGCCTATGCCTTTGTGCCAGCCTACCGACCAATTGTCGAAAAGCGTAAAGACACTCCCTATGGCGATCGAGAACGCAATTTTCAGATGTATCGCCGGGGTCGTTATGTAGAATTTAATTTGGTGTACGATCGGGGCACTATTTTTGGCCTGCAAACCAATGGCCGCACTGAATCAATTCTCATGTCTTTGCCTCCAACAGTGCGCTGGGAGTACGGCTATCAGCCCGAGCCTAACACTCCAGAAGCAGAGCTATACACCACCTACTTGAGTCCCCAGGATTGGCTTGGTATTGAAAAATAGATAATTATTAACCCAATTATCTAATGCTCGACCCTTGCACGGGGGTAAGGAAGATTTACATAAAAGTACTATTCACAGGCCGGAGACTCATCCAGACCCCACTGATGCTTCAGCAAGTTCTTATATGTAGACTCCTGCCACAGCATTTGAGTATAAAGCGTCACCAAAAAATCCTGAGCCTGTTCCCGACTCATTTCCTGGATTTGAGTTTGGAACGATCGCACGCTAAATTGTTGTTCTAAGGACAGTTCAAAAGGCTGAGACATTATTTTCACTCCTTATGTTGTCAATGTTTGTCTAGTGACAAGGTTCACACTACCAACCTTAGTCAGCAGCTATAAATCATTAGGTCAAGACGATTACCAATAGTCTGCAATGGCTATATGTAAACAAAAGTAACAATAAATTGACGATTAAGCCAATTTATTGAACTTATTGTACCCAAAGACGCAAAGTAAACTAAACATGTTGCTGAAGTACCTCTAAACTTTTATTTGGTACATTGTCGAGCGACTCAACTATCCAGAACTGCTCATCACTAACAATTTCCTGGTAGTACTACTAAAGATTAGTGATTTGTCATATGATCACCATCAACTAACTGTGAATTGGACTAGCACTTGATTGTAGAATTACGGAACCCACAAACTTCAACTAATTGCTGATACTTCTGCTGTGATCCAAGCAACCATACCTAGAAATCTATTTATTTGTCTATTGTTCTTGCTCTTATCTGGTTGCCAGATTGAATCACCCAGCAAAAAAGTTGTACAGTCCCCACCCCAGCCCGCCAAAATTCTGATCCCGTTGCCGCAATTACGTGCGGTAACTTTAGTCCATATTAAAAACGACTGGAATGGTTACTCCGATATCACCCCCATTGAGCGCCATTATCAGTTCAAAAACCCTGTCAGTGGCATGTCTGGTGATGGCTACTTTGCAGTGGGTGGCTATGGCGCTTATAACATTCGTCAGCAATACACCAAGAAAATTGTGATTCCTGCTCTGGTTACTAAGCAATTTTTCCAGAAACTAAACGAGACGAAGATGTATGGTACGTCTCATTACCAACCCCTCGAAAAACGTCGTGATGACTATCCGGCTATTACTATTCAGGTCACTACTCCTGAACATAAAGTGACATTTTTTTCTAGTTCACAAGGTCAAGGTCATATTCCTTGGCAAATCAAAATCAAAGAAAAAACTAAAGAAAAAATCTATGTGAGTCAATCAGCTGCTCCTGCTGCCGCTCTTTTGCTCTTAAAACCGTATATAGATCATCCTGGTTTAGAGGATGTTATCAACAAATTACGATCGCCTCGCCCCAAAATTCTTAAAAGCCCCAAGTCTTGACTTAATTAAGCTCCAATGAAAACTGCCGTTATCTCCACAATCGTAGAAACGGCATTTTCGCAGATATTCAATTTACGAATTTTGAAACTATTCGGCTGTTTCTTCTTCGTCTTGAGGATAGACAAAGCTAGTGGAACGACCGGAGAGGACTGATTTACCCAAAGACAAGGCGCGTTGAGCTTGTACAGCTGCTTTCCGCCGCCAGGTAGCGCGTCGTGAGTCCCGTTTTGATTTGGATGTTTTCTTTTTAGGAGCTGCCATAGTTTCTACATTGAGTAAGCACAGCCTCTTATTATATAGAGCAAAAGTCAGAAAGGGAAGAGCTGATCAGGATGTCGATCGTGTTATAAAGTGGAGAGAACAAATTTACGCGCTTAACCTTTATATTTTTCTATCCTTGTGAATCTTTCCAGCCCTGATACCCCTCTGTACAATCATCCCCTCCCAGAAATTGAGAGCTGGCTGACATCGATCGGTGGTGAGCAAGATGCCGCCGACTTGCATTGTTGGCAGGTTTCTAAGCTGCATTGGAGTGCCCGGCTATCTTTAGAGGTGGAAGAGTTGACGGTGCGTTACCTGAAAGCCACTGAGGATCAGCAGGACGTTTACCGGTCTTTTAAGTACTCTTTAAGCCGCCAGGACATCGAAGATGCCGTTTTGGCTGGCCCCTAGCTTTTGCTGGGGTGAAAACTATTCCTGACTTAATTAATCTGATTTTCCGATGTCAAATTCGAAAATATACGGGTGACAACTCAGCACAAGATTGCTAGAGTAGAAAGGGGTTAACAAATATTAACTTTGGTAAATATTCATGATCGGGATGCCGGGTGACTTACCGAATAGACCGTACAACATGACGGTTTTCTGCGATTTTGACGGACCATTAGTAGACGTATCTGATCGTTATTACAGTACTTATCGTTTGGCATTAGCCAAAGTCCAGCAATCTTATCCTGCTGCGAGTATCAAATTGACTCCCCTGTCTAAGGAAGAGTTTTGGCAGATGAAGCAAGAGCGGACTCCAGATATTGAAATTGCTAAGTGTTCTGGGTTGCCAATTGCGGCGATCGATCCGTTTCTAAC
>JAGVCD010000376.1 GCA_020059425.1 Chamaesiphon sp.
GCCATGCAAAATAAACAGCCCTTAACATCCGTCGCCGATGCTATTGTGGCAGAATATGAAGTGGAAAAATCGCAGGTACTCGACGATCTACAGATGCTCTTGCAAAACTTGCTAGACAATGGACTAGTCGTTAAGACCGATGTTTAAAAGCGTGGCAAGTTCTAGCCCCGTTACGATCGCTCAATTTTAGGATGGTTCCAGATAAATGAGCGGTATTTTAGGAGTTTGGAATAGTCAAAAACCCGCCCCCTGGCAGCAAATGCTCCAGGATTTGCGGGTATTAGGACCCGATGGTATCGGAGATTGGCAGGGATGTAATGGTCAGTTGAGTTTAGGCCGTACTCAGTTTTTTGACACCCCCGAATCTGGCTTAGAGTCACCAGTCATTGAATACGAAGGATGTGTGCTGGTCTGGTCTGGTCGCATTGACGATCGAGATGCTTTGCTAACTGTTAATGCTTCACCCCAGACTGATGGACAGCTACTAATTGAAAGCTATCGCCGTTGGGGCATCGACTGTATCGATCGACTTGTCGGTGAGTTTGCTTTTATTTTGTGGGATGCGGCCAACGATTTGCTACTGGTCGGCTGTGACCCAGTAGGTAATCGCACCGTCGCCTACAGTTGGGATGGACAAACTCTCCTCGTCTCTTCGCGGGTATTGACGCTGCTCCTCCATCCGCAAGTTAGCTCGGAGCTAGATCCGCTCTATCTGGCTAATACCCTCAGTAGTTTGAATGGTCAGCAGCCAGGCAGCACACCTTTTCAAGATATTCGGCGTTTAGTCCCTGGCTCGGCGATTATTTTAAGGGCTGGTCGATGGCAAGTGCGGCAAATTGCCCAACTAGCTAGCCCTAATTCTTACGACACCACTCAATCGGCACAGTCTTACTACGATGAATTCTGGGACATCCTCAATAAATCGGTCAAAGATCGCTTGCGTACCGTGCATCGACCCTGCACAACTCTCAGCGGCGGGTTGGACTCTACGACCGTGACCGTGGCTTTGCTTAATCAACTACCCCAGATCGATGCCTTCTCAACCGTAACAGATATCTATCCAGAGTTTGATGAACGGGAATCGATCGAAACTTTTTTGCAACAATACCCCCAAACCAATTGGCATCCAGTTAACTCCGATCAGGCTTGGTCTTTCAGCGAATCGTGGGAAAACTTACCCGTCACCGATGACCCGCTGATGACCTGCACCTTGGCGATGAATATTCATTTGATGGAGCAAATTAAGCAGCAAGGATTTGGCCTGATTTTTGATGGCGAATGGGGCGATGAAATCTGTGCGATCGATTTCCCGGATCTAATTCAAGCGGGTCGCTGGCGGGCGACTCAGCAGTATATGCAAAATCAGGGACGTAGTTGGCGTTGGGTGCTGGGTTGGGAAATTATCCTGCCCCGATTAATGCACAGCTGGCAACAAAAGTTTGTGGCCTGGCGGCAGCCCGTGTCTTTACCATCTTGGCTGACCCCAGACTACGCCCAGGATAAATCTATGCAGATGGCGATCGAGCATAACTACCAAGCCAGTATTTCCGGCAGACTATCTACTAATATCTCTTGGGCAATGTCTTCGGGCTATTCGGTAGCGATTATGCAGGCATACAATCTCATCCATGCGGCGCATCATTTACAGAGCACCTCACCTCTCCAAGATCGACGCTTGATTAATTTGATGGTGAACTTACCCCCAGAGTTGCAAATCGATGTCACTCACGAAAAAATATTTTTGCGGCAAGCCGGTCAAAACTACTTACCACCAGCTATTCAGTGGAAGCCCAAAGACAATTATTTTGACCCTATGAAGTATGTAGGGCTAGGTGAAGGACAACCAGTTTTAGAAATACTCGATCGGCTCCAAGATACAGCTTGCTTAACTGGCCTGATTGATGCGTCTCAAGTCGAGAAAACGTTACTCGACTATCGAGCTGGATTCAATGAGAATTATCATTCGGGTCAGCCCTATCGAAACAAAGAAGCTAACCAACTGCACGATTTATTTAATTTTGTAAACTGGTATCATCGATTAAATAGCCATTGATACTTGCTGTGACTTAATTCTAAAGTTAGACTGTATATTTTTTGTTTAACAACACGAAGCAATAATCAGCATTCTCCAATCGGAACTGAAAAATATTCCATAAACCATATGAGGAAATATATTATTTCTCAACTAACTAATCTCAGTTCCTGGTACTCTGCAACCAATGCTATGGAAGGTATGTATACTGACACGCAGGGCGGAAATATGCTCGATAATTAGTGGGTGGAAAATTTGTGAACCTCTTATCAAAAAAAATTGCAGAAAGATTTTTCTCTGAAGAGACGTTTCCAATTCTCCCGAACTAAGTCAATAGGCGTAATTAAACACAGTCTGTAACAAGTTGTATGAGGTTTGAAACTGAGCAACTGTATTATTTTGCAGGGTTTGCAGCCGTCAAATTAGAAGCTTTTGTCTAGCGTATTTTGTATAGATATTTACTAAAGGTAATCGCCAGTATGCTACATTGAAGTCCGTTTACTATAGGCAAATATTATCATGCTTAAAAAATACGTCAGCCCCCAACTTACTAAACTTGGTTCCTTGTACTCCATCACTAACGCTATGGCCGGCGGCTACGCTGATATGATGGGTGGAAACATGATGGGAATGGGCTAAAACGGTTTTTGGACATTACAGAGACTACACTAGTGTAGTCTCTGTAACTTGGCATACTGAAAAACTAAAAGTTATGGTTGTCCTAGTTCAATAATTAGGTAAACAAATCCATGTTAAAGAAATATGTCAGTCCTCAACTAACTAAGCTCGGTTCTTTGTACTCCATCACCAACGCTATGAATATGGGCGGCTACGCCGACA
>JAGVCD010000027.1 GCA_020059425.1 Chamaesiphon sp.
GTTAGTTGATACCGCAGGTCGTCTGCAAAATAAAAAGAATTTGATGGACGAGCTGGGCAAAATGCGCCGGATTATTGATAAACAAGCTGGTGATGCCCAAATTGAATCGCTATTGGTGTTGGATGCCACCCTGGGTCAAAATGGCTTGCGTCAAGCACAGGTTTTTGCCGAAGCTGCCAAACTCAGTGGCGTAGTTCTCACCAAGCTAGATGGCACCGCCAAAGGTGGGGTGGCTTTAGCCGTCGTCCAGCAATTGGGTTTACCCATTCGGTTCATTGGTGCCGGTGAGGGCATTGAAGATTTGCGACCCTTCTCTAGCTACGAATTTGTAGAAGCCCTCCTCAGCAGCTAGCCTAAACTGAGATTAATCAAGGGTTGTTGAATTACTCCAGTTTCATACTATCCAGAAGTAACAATATATTGTAGGCTGCTAGGCAGCTCAAGGATTTTACCTGATATTGAGTGACAGTCATGATCAATCCAGTTTTGAATTTACAGGAGCCAGTTGTTAACTTGGCTAACCAAAAACAAGAGAGAATTCATGTCATTTTGGAATCCTTAGGATTTGCGCTGCGAAATTTCAAGAACTTGAATCAGTACCTAGAAATTCTGCCCTCGATGATTACTCGGATCACCGATGCTGACGCTGGGTTAGTAGTTCTTTTACGCAAAAATGGTCAACCACCGGCGCAAGAATTTTACTGCCGCAATGAAAATAAAACCAACTGTGAGCAGGTCAATCAAAGTGTTGAGCAGTCTTTACGACAAACCTTGTCCACTCTGAGTGATCGATCGAGTAATACCATCTGCTGGCCAGAATTTGAGGCCGAATTACAGCAGAAGTTGCTCCAGTTAGGGAACGAAAAGCGGGTCAGTTTTTTTGCGGTAAAAATTGTGATGGACGATGGTGAGCGGGGTTGTCTATATGTCTTTAGTGATAAACCCGATTATGCCTGGAGTAGCGATCGGCAAAAACTCTTACAAATTGTCGCCGACCAAACGGCGGTCGCGGTAATTAATGACGAGTTAACCGTCGAACTCCGCCGCCGCGATCTTTTGAACCAAGAAGTAGAGATTGGTGCCGAGATTCAAGAACGTTTACTACCGCGCCAATGTCCAGATATTCCGGGTGTAGAGGTGACGGCTTGTTACAAAAATGCCAATCGAGTAAGTGGCGATTATTATGATTTTATTCCAGCCAACTATGACAAGTTGAGTAGTAGCAGCCAAAAGCTGGATCGGGATAATAAATGGAGCATTACGATCGGCGATGTGATGGGCAAAGGTGTACCCGCTGGTCTGATTATGACCATGACGAGAGGAATGCTGCGGGCAGAAGTCTTAAATGGCAATCCCCCCGCCCAGATTTTGCATCACTTAAATCGGGTGATGTACATTGATCTAGAAAATTCCAGCCGCTTTGTAACCTTGTTTTACTCCGAGTACGATCCGAAGACCCGGATGCTCAGTTATAGTAATGCTGCTCATAATCCACCATTGTTATGGCGATCAACTAACCCTCAACTGACGATGCTAGATACTCCTGGTATGTTGATCGGTCTTGATCCGGAAACTACTTATGGGGAGAGTAAAATTCAGTTGGAATCTGGTGACGTACTGATGTATTACACTGACGGCCTAACTGATGCAGCTAATGAGAATGGTGAACGGTTTGATGATGAAAATTTACAGACGGCGTTCATTGCTGCCTGTCAAATTTATCAGCATTCCCAGCAAATCATTGATCACATTTTTAGTAAAATTCAGACATTTGCTGGGGATAAACAGGAGCAAAGTGATGATATGACGGCGGTGGTTTTGCGGGTGGTGTAAGCCGTAATCATAAGTATTCAATTGCTTGATGGTTGAATTCTATTAACTGTTATTTCTCCAACGGAGACTTATTCACTTTAGAGGGTGTTTGAAAAGATTCTTGAAAGCGTTACCAGATAAGAATTTGGTCAAGATTGAGTTGAAAATCCTGAAAACCAATCTAGTCAGGGGTTCCAGCCTACTTTTCAAACACCCTCTTAATGAAGACAACGATCGATCGTGGCCACGACTGATTTTCCCAAGGAATCAAAATCATAACCACCCTCTAGTCCGAATACAATCTTGCGGGTGACTTGCAAACAGTAATCAGTGAAGATACCAAAATCTGCTGGTTGCAACAAAATACTAGCTAGCGGATCGTCGTAGGTGGCATCATATCCGGCGCTAACAATCAATAAATCTGGCTGGAAATTGCTCAGAAATGGTAAGACTTTTGTTGCAAATAATGGTTGATAGTGTTCGATTGAACTCCCCGCTGCTATGGGCAAATTCAAAACATTCTGATAAACTCCAGTCTCCGTAGCAGCGCCAGTACCGGGATAGTGCGGAAACTCATGCAATGAACAATAAGCCAATCGTGGATTATTTTCCACCACGGCTTGAGTCCCATTGCCATGATGCACATCCCAATCCAAGATCGCTACTCGTTGGACACCATTGGCTAAAGCGTAAGTCGCCGCGATCGCCGCATTGCTAAAAATACAGAAACCCATGCCAGACTTTGGTTCAGCATGATGTCCAGGAGGCCTGGCCAAGACAAAAGCTGGCTCACCACTAGCCATCACCAGATCCACGCCATCGATCCAAGCATTGACGGCTAACAAAGCTACATCATAGGTTTGAGCTGAAACTATGGTATCGGCATCGATCGCTCCACCACCCCGTTGACTCAGATTGTGGACAGCTTGAATATATTTCGGCGAATGAACTTTTTCGATCCAGGGAATAGGCGATCGATCGATAATTTTGGTAGGCGATCGCCAATCAAGTTGATTAGCCCAGGCGGCTTGCTCCAATGCTGACTTAATGGCTATTAATCTTTCCGGCTTTTCAGGATGGAAAGAGCCAGTCTGGTGCAGTAAAAAATCATCCGAATAAATAACAGGAAACATATGCTGGAATTTTGACCTCTGATTATTAATCTCTGTAACTAGAAAACCGTGCGTTTCAAGAAATTGATTAGCACCTCGCTCAACTGTGGGTAACAGTGCTCTTGGGGATAATGAGCGCCCTCCGCAATAGTTGCTAGTTCACCTTTGGGAATAGATTTAACAGCGGCTTGAGCTTGTTCGATCGGCAGCCACGGATCATTAGCCCCCCAAATGAGTTGCACCGGAAAGGGAGCTGTAGTTAAACCTTGACTAATTTCTGTCGTTACGGCACCAATTTGCAGGTTGCGAATCGCAGCTAGCAAGGCAAATCCCGCGTCTGAGCTTTTCAGAAAAGGTCGGCGATATTGGGCTAAATACTCTTCTTCAATCACTAGTTTGCA
>JAGVCD010000093.1 GCA_020059425.1 Chamaesiphon sp.
AGCTTTTAAGATAATTAGTTCTGGAAACTGAGCTGGTGGTTGGCACCTCGGTGCCCCTAGTGCTCGAAAACAGCGATAAGTTCGATCGAGAAACTTTTCAGCGTCGTAAATCTCGGCAAATGCTTCTACGTATTCTTGAGCAATTTCTGGTAATGGTCTGGTCGGGACAAAATTCATCAGGGCCGTTTGGTTGAGGTTAGCATTTTGGGCCCGCATCCGACCTTCTTTTTCTAGACGGTGCCACAAAGCGGTATTGGGCAAAGCTTGGAGCATAGCAAAGGTTGTAGTCGGAATAGCAGACTGCTCGACAAAACGTACAATTCGATCGCCTGCCCCACTTTTTTCACCATCGAAGCCAATAATAAACCCGGCCATCGGGCGTAAACCAACTTTGGTAATGGCAGCGATCGAATCGCTCAGAGAACCACGGGTATTTTGGAATTTTTTGGTCATGGCCAAGCTGGCTTCATCAGGAGTTTCAATTCCCAAAAAGACTGCAGCAAAGTTGCAGTCCACCATCATTTCCATCAATTCTTGGTCTTGAGCCAGATCGATCGAGGCTTCTGTATCAAAACGGAAGGGGTACTGATGTTCAGCCTGCCAGATTTTCAGCTCTTGCAGTAACAACTTCACATTGCGTTTATTGCCAATAAAGTTGTCATCCACCATAAAGACCCCGCGCCGCCATCCTAACTGGTAGAGGTATTCCAACTCGGCTAAAATCTGAGCAGGCTCCTTGGTGCGGGGTTTACGGCCATATAAGACAATAATGTCGCAGAACTCACATTGGAAAGGACAGCCCCGGGAAAATTGAATCGACATCATGTCGTAAGCATTCAGCTCCAAGAGATCATAACGAGGAATCGGCGTGGTGGTCACATCGGGCTTCACTCCATCCGATCGAAAAATTCCGCTAGTTTCACCTTGTTCGATCGCTGCCACAAACAGAGGTAAGGTAATTTCACCTTCATCCAAAATCATGAATTCAACACCAGCTTCTATCACCACATCTGGTGTAGAAGTTGGGTAAGGACCGCCCACCGCTACTGGTTTGTGATGTTGCTTGGCAATCTTAATTTGAGCCAACAAATCATCTTTCTGGACAATCATGGCCGACATAATGACAATATCTGCCCAGCTCCATTCCTCTGCGGTGACTGATCGAATATTGCGATCGACTAGCTTGAATTCCCAAGTCTGCGGTAGAATCGCTGCTACTGTTACTAAACCTAGCGGTGGCAAAACGACCTTGCGATCAACTAACTCCAAAATCTTTTCGTAAGACCAAAAGGTTTTCGGAAACTGGGGATAAAGCAAAAGTACACGCATACAACCTCGGTAAATTTACACAGACAAGTTAATTCAAGAGCTAGTCGGTTTAGTTACCAACTAGTTCTATACTAGCAGCTTAGATCTGAGTGGAATTTATGATATGGCTATCAACAGTACCAGCGATTCCATAGATATATGTCAGGAATTTTTATCGCAGCCTATTCCCCAGCGATTGAACACCTTACAAAATATGGGTTTAGAAAGATATCATCAGTTGCTGTGTCATCTGACTTTTACCGAAGCAAACTACCAGTGCTTGCGTCGATTTTTGATTCATCCTCACCAGGTAAAGTTTCCCCAGCTCCAAGGTGCTGATCTCAGAGGTTTAAATCTCCAAAAGATGAATTTTGTGCGGGCGAAATTCAACCAGGCACAGTTACAAGGCTGTTGCTTCCGCTCCGCCGATTTAATTTTCGCGGATTTTACGGGAGCCGATCTTAGCAATGCTGACTTACGTGGTTGCACTATAAACGAGTCACAATGGCACGATGCCATTGTGACTCATTGTGATCTGCGTAATACCGTCGGGCTAACCCCTCACCAGCAGCAAACACTGCATCACAAGGGAGCTATTTTCGATTGATCCTACTAAGGTTCAACGATCGTCTCCACTTCTCCATTTGGCTTAAGAAGAACACGCACATCTTGATCTTTTCCAGTACGGCTCGGTGAAACCACTTTTTCACCCGATCGTAAAAAATTAGTTTTATCTAAATAATTCTTGGAGACATCACCTTGAGGATTAACTTGAACGACCTTACCAGACTTGTCCAAGCGAATCACATATTGGAGTGTTTCACTAAAATTAGGATCAGCCTTCCATCTTTTCTGGAAATAAGATTGAGTTTCAGTAGCTTGCGTTGTCCCAGAAGAGTTAGCTGTAGGTGCATCTAAAGGATTAGGATTGTTATCTACCGGCAACTGTTTAACGGGACTGTCACTATTTTTGGAATCTGCTGGCGCAAAAAGATCATCACCAGCGGCTACAGAACCAGGCAAACTATCACTAATATTGGTAGGAGCTGCTGGGCGTTTGGCAGCCTTAGATGGTTTGCCCGCCTTACCACTTTGGCGAGTGGACTTGGCTGTGTCCAAACCTGGATTGAGCGGTGAATCAGAGCTACCAGCCATCTGATCTATGCTAAAACCATTACCACCAACTTCAGAACCTACTGGCACACCCTGTGGCACTGGTCCAGATAATCTTGTGGGAACAGGTATACCTTGTGGCATTGAGCCAGGTACTCTTGTGGAACCAGACACTGTAGGGCTTTGGGACTTGTCACGACTAGCTTTTGAAGTATTCCCTCTCCCGCCAATTGGTAAACCAGGTGCTCCAAAAGAGGAGCCGATGTTGAAACCATTTGGTGTCGCATTAGATATACCAGCAGCACTGCGGCCAGGGACTTGAACCGCACCAGGAACCACAGGATTAGGCAAGCTAGGAGTAACCAGAACCGCTCCAGTACCTGAAGCCCCAGCTGGCTGAGAACTACTGATAGTAGGGTTCGGAGTGGGTGAAGTGCTGCCATCTAAAGCACTAGGTGTTGGGATGGAGGATGGTTGAAATTCTGTAGCAGAAGTAGAAGCTTTGGCCATCGTCGTAGGATCGACAGTTGGTTTACTCGATAAGCTACCTTCTTTACCACCATTGCCACCTAATAGTGTGGCCGCAATAATCCCAGCTGCCAACGTTCCAACTCCTAACCAAGGCCAGTAGGTTGATAAGGGTGATAGTGAAGAATCCGGGGAACCAGTGAACCGAGATTTATTGAAGGTGATATTAGGCACCTTAAAGCGTTCTGAGCTTTTTTTCGCTCGCAATAGAGAAGATGCCGCTCCGGTACTACTAAATTCTTCTGAATCGTTATTGCTATTGTTTTTTTCTACAGACTTGACCACCCGAGGCTCCGTCACACTGTTGGCAAAGCGGTTAGTTACCGACGGAGTGATGTCCGGCTGAACCACTTCTACGGTGGTTTCATCACCAATCATCGGTGGAACAACAGCAGCCCCGAAGTCGGTCATTTCACCAGTAACAGCACTACTAATCGGTGATATGCCTTCGGCTAAAGTGCTAGCTAAATCGAAGAGTTGCAAAGTATTGAGAGAAACCATCAC
>JAGVCD010000276.1 GCA_020059425.1 Chamaesiphon sp.
AAGGTCAAACCGTAATCACGGTGGTAATTGGCAAAAAACTCCAGCAAAAAAGTCATCAATCTTACCAAATCAATCCGCAACAGCGAGATGACTACCAGCTACTGATCAAAATGATCTGGGAAACGGGACTGAAGCCTAGCACTATTATGCATTGTTGGAGTTTGACAAAGGATCGATCGAACCAAGATTTAACACTGGAGTTGGCAAAAAAAGAACAGGAATTAGGATTTTATAGTCTTTTGCATCTAGCGCAAGCTCTGGGAGAGCAAGACAATTCGGCAGAGATCGATCTGATCGTGGTTTCTAACCATCTGCAAAATGTGACCGGTGAAGAACGATTGCATCCCGGCAAAGCGCCACTCCTGGGTCCTGTCAAGGTCATTGGCCAGGAATACCATTACCTCAATTGCCGGAGTGTTGATGTGGTTCTCTCCTCTAGTTGGCAACAGGCTAACCAAACTAATCAAACCATAGTAGCTCAGTTGCTCCGGGAACTACACCGTCCCTCTACTGATAAACTACTGGCCTATCGTGGTCATCAACGGTGGGTACAAGAGTTAGAAACCATAACCTTAACCGCCAAATCTGCCGCTGTTCCTCCTTTGAAAAAAGGTGGTGTCTACCTGATTACTGGTGGTTTTGGTGGTATCGGTACTACGATCGCTGATCATTTAGCCGTCAGCTTTCAGGCTAAATTGATCTTAATCGGGCGTTCCAGCTTACCCGATCGAACCCAATGGCCGCAGTGGCTGTTGCAGCATGCCGATCAAGATGAAATCAGCCTTAAGATCAAGCAGGTGCAAGCTTTAGAATCTCAAGGAGCAGAGGTGTTGGTACTGGCGGCTAATGTGACCGATATGCAGCAAATGTCGGCAGTATTGGCCAGCGCCCAGCAGCGTTTTGGCCAAATCAATGGTGTCATTCACGCTGCCGGACTGCCGGGGGGCGGGGTCATCCAATTGAAAACTCAGCCAGCGGCTGCCAGCATTTTAGCCCCTAAGGTTTTGGGAACTATCGTGCTGCAGCAGATCTTCCAGAATTCCGCGCTAGACTTTATGCTGCTTTGCTCTTCGATAGAATCAATTCTGGGAGAATTTGGCCAGGTTGATTATGTAGCGGCGAATGCCTTTTTAGATGTCTATGCCCAATCTGCTGTTAACCTGAAGACCAAGGTGATCAGTATTAATTGGGATGCTTGGCAAAAAGTGGGCATGGCAGTTAAAAGCTTTAGTGGACAGAAGAATAAAGCAGGAATTATTGATCTAGAGACGGCTATTTTGCCCACTGAAGGTATCGAGGTGTTCGATCGCATTCTGGCTAGTGGATTTGCTCAAGTCGTAGTGTCTACCCGTGATCTGTCCACTAGAATTTCCCAAATTGAAGCTATACCCCTGCAGGAGCTAAAAGATTTGGGTAACCTCGATCAACCAGAGTTCTTCGCCGCAGATTCTGAAATTACCCAGTTAGAAAAAAATGTGGCTGAGGTCTGGCAGCAGGCACTGGGGCTAAAAAGTATTGGGCTAGATGAAAACTTCTTTGAGTTGGGCGGTGATTCATTGGTGGCCGTGCAAATTATTACTAAATTACGAAAAACACTGGATGAAAATATCCCCTTGGCTACTTTTCTTCAAGCTCCAACTATTAAGCAATTAGCAGCCTTGCTGGATCGATCAACCGATACGTCCGGAGATCGCCAGGCAAATTTATTATCTTGGTCTTGTTTGGTGCCGATCCAGCCCCAGGGTCATAAGCCGCCATTATTCTGTGTCCATCCTCTAGGGGGCAATGTTTTAGATTATTTTATCCTGTCCCAATGTCTGGGTCCAGAGCAGCCCTTCTATGGCTTGCAATCTTTGGGTCTAGATGGCCAGGAAAAACCATTGCGACGGATTGAAGATATGGCTGGGCATTATATTCAAGAAATTCGGACAATGCAACCAACTGGACCTTACTTTCTATCGGGCTATTCTTTTGGAGCAATGATTGCCTTTGAAATGGCTCAACAATTATTGGAGCAAGGTCAATCGATCGGTCTGCTGGCATTTTTGGATGGCAGCTCACCACTTTTGACTAATACTCGCCCTTCATTGCTGAAGACGCTGGGGATTCATGCCGGAAATCTTTGGCAACTAAGTCCGCCAGAAAAAATAACCTATATTAAACATCGCCTAGAATATCGACAAAACAATGCCAATATGAGAGACATGCTGATTAGTCAGTGGTCTACACCTGAAGGGTTTAGCCAACATCTGATTGATCTTTTAGATGGTAATTTACAAGCTATGGATGATTATGTGGCGAAGCCTTATGCCGGGGATGCGGTACTGTTTCGATCGCGCATTCAATCAATGGAAAGTGCCCTCGATCCAGACTTGAGCTGGGCTTCATTAATCACTGGAAATTTAGATATCCAAGCAATTCCTGGCGCTCACTTCAGTCTGTTGAAGAAACCCCATGTTCGGGTTTTGTCAGAAAAGTTGAAGTTATACCTATCATGATTAGTGACCTAATTATATAAGCTGACAGCCGCACTACGCCCCTCGCTAAGTTTTCAAAAGTTGGTATAAACGCTTAAATTCTCGTTGTTGGATATTGTGATCGACGATCGGTTCTGGATAACCACTGCTAGCTCGCCACAGCGGTGGAATTTTGCCAATCACCAAATCTTTGGTGTCGATCGATCGCAATTCTGGCACCCACTGACGAATATAATTACCCTGGGCATCAAATTTTTGAGCCTGAGTGGAGGGATTAAAAATCCGCAATGGTTTCGGATCCATGCCACTGGAGGAACTCCACTGCCAGCCACCGTTATTAGCAGCGGGTTCACCATCCACCAGGGTTTGCATAAAATATTGCTCCCCCCACTGCCAGTTAATGATCAAATCTTTGGTTAAAAAGCTAGCTACAATCATCCGGCAACGATTGTGCATCCAGCCTGTTTGGTTCAGTTGGCGCATGGCGGCATCAATGATCGGATAGCCCGTTTTGCCTTGGCACCAAGCCTCAAATCTCTCTTGGTCGTCTGACCACGGGAAATCATTCCACAGCGGACGATAGGGACCAGCTAGCAGCTGGGGGAAATGATAGAGAGCTTGATGATAAAATTCGCGCCAAGCGATTTCCTGCTGCCAAGTGATGATACCTTGACGAGCCTCATCACTATCAGCCCGATACATAGCTCTACTCGTTGCTTGCCAGACTGTCCGCATGCCGATCGTGCCCCAAGCCAGTGCCGGGCTGAGTGTAGAAGTCCCATCAATGGCCGGGAAGTTCCGATCGACATCATAGTTATTAATTGCTTTGCCGGTAAAAAGTTCTAAGCGTTGCTGGGCAGCAGCTGTGCCAGCTACCAATATTTGGGGCTGCTCCCAACTGAATCCTATTTCGGCCAGAGTCGGTAGGGGAATAGTAAGTCGATCTATCGCTGCCTGAGTCGTTGCGGATAATTCTGCTACCGGAAATTTTACTATTGCAATCGGTGCTGCCTTCGATCGACCCTGCCAATTCCGCCAGTAGGGAGTATAGACAGTGTAAGGTTGATTGCTACCGCTATAAACAGTCTCTGGTGCTTGCAAAAGATGATCCCAAAAACGTTTAAATTCAATCCCTTGTTCCTTGAGCATTACTTCGATCTGTTGATCCAGCTGCCGAAAATAGGGTTCTACAGATTCATTGCAGTATAAAGCAGTAGCTGCTAGGTCAGTGACCAGGTCCCTAATTCCCGCTACTGTCGGTTGTCGCATGATTAATAATTGACCACCGGCAACCGCATAATCTTGCTGTAGCAGCTGCAAAGACTTCAGCACATAATCGACTTGGGCTGGTGCTATATGGGCAGAATCGAAGTAATCAGCGTCTAGACAAAAAACTCCGACTATCATTGCTCCAGTTTGCACAGCGGCTTCTAAACCGACATTATCGATAATACGTAGGTCGCGCCGATGCCAGAACAGAACGGTATTAGTCATATTAAAGCTTGTGGGGGAAGAATTGCGCCCTCGTAATGTAGCATTTTTGGCTAGTAGACACCGCCGCTTGTATCAACCCCAGATAAGGTGTTGGAGCCAATACCTCGCCGAACATGGGAGAATTACCTCTGACTAAATATCTGGCGATTCAGCTCATGTCCCTATTTCTTTCCAAGCTGCTCCCACTCATTTTTTTGTATCCCCTGGGCATTGCTAGTCTATTGCTTATCATTACTCTCATAATGATGTGGCAAAAATCCCGCTGGTCGGCAGTTCCCGTCGCCTTAGCCTTAGCTACCGTCCTGCTTTCTAGTAATGCCTGGACAACCAATCAGATCATCAAATCTTTGGAATGGCAAAATATTCCTGCTGGCGATTTGCCTACAGCGGAAGCGATCATTCTCCTCGGTGGCGCTACCAGATCGCAATCTTATCCTCGTCCAGGGGTAGATCTGAGTGAAAGAGGCGATCGAGTAATTTATGCGGCGCAGCTTTACAAACGAGGTAAAGCGCCGTTTATTATCACCAGTGGTGGTCGCATTGGCTGGAGAGATGATGGTGCTCCAGAATCCTCGGACATGGCCAAAGTTTTAACTCAGGATTTGGGTGTGCCCATCACTGCCATCATTGAGGAACCCAATTCATTGAATACTTATGAAAATGCTGTCAATGTCCAAAAAATTATGGTCGATCGGCAGATAAAAAAGGTATTACTAGTCACTTCCGCTTTTCATATGCCCCGGTCGCTGCGCATTTTTCGCAAATTAAAAATGGATGTAATTCCCGCCCCCAGCGATTACTTGGCTTCTCAATTAGCCTTAGACGAACCGCACCGCACCTGGGAAGCAGCCACCTTAAGTGCAATTCCTGACTCGGAAAGGCTAGAACATTTCACCACTGCCCTCAAAGAATATATTGGCACTTGGATTTATACCGTGAAAGGCTGGAGCTAACGGAAGATCGAAATCATCGGCGAACAGAATGTATTCTGGTTCCGAGCAAGATATACTGGGCTACAGGATGGCTCTAAAATGCCGACAACAATGATGTGTGCCCCTACGGTCAAGATAAGAGGTTGGAATGAATTCGGGTATTGACTTACAAGGAACTTTTATCGAATCCCTCGGTGACTTGGGCATTACTGCCGACTTAGCCAAAGTCCTGTGGATGCCTTTTCCCATGCTACTGATGCTCATCGGTGCCACCTTGGGAGTGTTCGTAAACGTCTGGTTAGAGCGGAAGGTATCCGCCGCCGCTCAACAGCGGATTGGACCAGAATATGCTGGCCCCTTGGGAGTACTCCAGCCAGTAGCAGATGGACTAAAACTCCTCTTCAAAGAAGATATTCTGCCCGCCAAGGCTGATCCTTATCTCTTTACCATGGGACCGATTTTGGTGGTATTGCCAGTTTTCTTATCCTACTTGATCGTGCCTTTTGGCCAAAACCTAGTGGTCACCAATCTCACCACTGGCGTATTTTTATGGATTGCTCTGTCTAGTATTGCCCCGATCGGACTCCTCATGTCTGGTTACGCTTCCAACAATAAATATGCGCTATTGGGGGGCTTGAGAGCAGCCGCTCAATCCATTAGCTATGAAATTCCGCTCGCCTTAGCAGTTTTGGCAGTGGTGATGATGTCCAATAGTTTGAGTACGATCGATATCGTCAATCAACAATCTGGCCTAGGTATTTTATCCTGGAATATTTGGCGGCAGCCCTTTGGCTTCGTGATTTTTTGGATTGCCGCCCTGGCCGAGTGCGAAAGATTACCCTTTGACTTGCCGGAAGCGGAAGAAGAATTGGTCGCCGGTTACCAGACCGAGTACGCCGGGATGAAGTTTGCACTGTTTTATATTGCTTCCTACGTTAACTTGGTCTTATCCGCACTATTCGTAGCAATTCTCTATTTGGGTGGCTGGTCTAGCCCCATTCCGATCGAACTCATTGGTCACTGGCTGAATGCTAGTCCGGATAGCTCCTGGTTACAGGTCATTGATGCGTCCCTCGGCATCACCATGACCGTTCTGAAAGCCTATCTGTTGGTCTTTTTAGCAGTTTTAACCCGCTGGACAGTACCCCGAGTACGCATCGATCAACTACTCAATCTGGGTTGGAAGTTTTTGCTACCGATCGCTCTGGCTAACTTATTACTCACCGCCGCTCTCAAAATCACCTTTCC